>CALEZK010000609.1 GCA_937928585.1 uncultured bacterium
CGCGCTCTGCGGACCGTTGACACGCAAGGTACCCCTGATAGTTGTTACGAACAGCGTCCCGCGCGCGCAGTACATTGTAGTAGCCAGTCGCCACCTGTACCGCGAACTCTTGCCGAAACCGCTGGTACGAACGCAACTGATAAAGCACATCGCGTTCCGCTTGCGTCAAGAACTCCGCATTCACGTCTCGACCGCGGCCTCGAAGCAGCGGCTGCGTAATGCTCGCGATCAGCGCGGACGAACTCTGCGTCGTCGGATCGCCGGTGATAAACCGGAGGAAGTTTGTCGTAATGCCTATGGCGATCCGCGCACCGCCTTTCATCAGCAGATTGACGCCAAGGTTTGCATCGCCCGTGGCATCGCGATCATTTCGAATCTCGTTTCGTGGCTGGTTAATGCCGCTGACCGTGAACGCCTCCTCCACGATATTCGCGTAATCTCCCAGGAGCTGTGCGGGTGTTCCGGCAAGCGCGCCCACAGCCGCTAGCGCTGCAATCGCGTCTGAATTGCCAGGCACGCCCAATTCCTGGAGTAAGCCCGATGCGATAGGGGCGTTCGACAGGATTTGGCTGCTGATTCCACCCGTCTGATCGATGATACCCGGTATCTGCGACGTCACCTGGCCCAGTTCGTTCAGTTTCTGAATGTCCGTGGTGGATCGGTTGTATTGGGCCGATCCCGATGCGGCGAATATAGGCGTGAATTGATGTCGGTCCAGCGTAAGCGACAAGGCTTGGAGGTAGAGCAATTCTTTCTGGTTCTGGTAGGTCCGGCTGTGCGTCACCGCGATCCGGAGGCAATCTTCGAGGGTCAGGACTTGCGCCCCTACCTCGGTCTGGGCAGCCTCGCCCAGGAAATCGGCGGCTTCGCCTTTCGCTTCCATGCCTTCAAGCGGATTAGAAGTGTCCTGCTCGATGGTGAAATCCGCAGGAAGACCGGGAACATCGGGGGACTTTTGTTCCAGGATTGCGTAGACTTCCTTGTCGGCGCGTTCCCGATATTGCGTGGTCGAGCACCCCAACGCGAAGCTTCCAGCCAACGCCAAGGCTAACCATTTGATGCTATTAAGTTTATAGCGCATGTCAGGGGCTTTTGCGACCAATTCGTTTACTGCTTAATAATGACCGTTGGTACAATGTCTGGATCACACGCCATGGAACTTGCGGCTAAGCCACTGCCCCCACACTACTTAGCGCGAAAGTACCGAACAAGGCATGCACCGACTGGATACTATACCAGAGCGGTCGCCCCATCGTAAAACCCCAATATGCGAAAAGAAGTTCCCGCGTCATAAAAACCCGGGCCGGACATCCGTATGGGATACCCGGCCCGGTCGAATTCTCGGAAGGTGAAGTCCGCTTACAAGCGCTCGGCGATCTGCACCGCGTTCAACGCTGCCCCTTTCAGGAGATTGTCAGAGACAATCCACATCGCCAGACCGCGCGGGTGCGACAGGTCGTCGCGAATACGACCGACGAATGTCTCCCCTTTGCCCGCGGAATTGCTGGCAAGCGGATAGATCTGATTCGCGGGATCATCCTGAACCACGACGCCCGGTGCATTGGAAAGTATCGCGCGTGCCTCGTCCGGTGTGAGCTTCTTTTCCGTTTCGATATTGACCGACTCGCTATGGCCCGTATACACCGGCACGCGCACGGTCGTCGCGCAAACTCGTATGGACGAATCGCCCATGATCTTCTTCGTCTCGTTGATCATCTTCATTTCTTCAGTCGTGTACCCGTTGGCGGCAAACGCGTCGCTCTGGGGTATCTGCGGGATGCAGTTAAATGCAATCTGGTGAGGAAACAGAACGTTGTCGGGTTTACGCCCTTCAAGCACCGCCTGAGTCTGATCCATCAATTCATCAAGCGCCTTGATGCCCGCACCGGAAACCGCCTGATACGTCGATACAATGACACGTTGAAGTTTTGCGGCGTCGTGCAACGGCTTGAGCACGACGACCATTTGAATCGTCGAGCAATTCGGGTTGGCGATAATTCCCTGGTGCCACTTGATATCGCCCGGGTTCACTTCCGGCACCACAAGCGGTACTTTCTCATCCATGCGCCAGGCGCTCGAATTGTCGACTACGACGCAACCGTCTTTCGCGGCAAACGGCGAAAACCGTTTGCTCGTGCCGCCGCCTGCGCTGAAAAGCGCTATTTCCACCCCTTTGAACGACGTTTCCGTCAATTCTTCAACAGGAAGCTCTTCGCCTTTGAACGTGAGTTTCGTGCCCTTGGAACGCGCCGATGCAAGTAACTTGATCGACTTCACCGGAAAGTTCCGGCTTTCCAACACACGCATCATCTCTCGTCCGACGAGGCCGGTTGCGCCGGCCACAGCCACTGTCTTCGGGGTCATGACTCCACTCTTCCTCTCTGGTCACCGGACGCACAATGCGTCCTCGGTTTAAAAACGCCGGCAATATGCATACCCGGGCCGGCAAAGCGGCTACGATGCCGCGCCATCCAATGCCGCCGCCAACTCGCCTTTCGCGGTAACACCCACGAAACGCTTCTTGACTTCCCCATCCTTGAATACCAACAAGGCGGGAATGCTGGAAATGTCATAACGAATCGCTAGGTCCTGCTCGTTGTCGACGTTCACCTTTGCAATCTTCGCTTTGCCGCTGTATTCCTGCGCCAACTGATCAAGCACCGGGCCCATCATGCGGCATGGTCCGCACCACTCCGCCCAAAAGTCGACCAGCGTTACGCCTTGGCCAACGGTGGAATCGAAATCCGATGCGGTCAGTTCGTGTGCATTGCTCATAATGGGCCTCCTGGTTCTTGCGGTGGTGAACCGTTTCACCACGCCGATACGCTTAAATTACTTCGTCCTAGACGGCACCAAAAAAGCATTTTTGGCGCCAAGGTATTGCGAGGGTAAACCTGCAAATCATACACGATCATTCCCACTGACTCAATTTGAAACACACCAATCTACTCCGCTGATGTTCCATCGGAATCATCATCTTTGCTAACATGGGGTTACAAAGGAACCTGGCTGCCATGAGCGATCCCATTTCCTACACCACCCTCACCGACGCAGAAGTCGCATTCTATCGAACGGAAGGCTACATCACGCTGCCTGGTCTTCTCGCAACAAAGGATGCCGCGGCCCTGAGACAGGAGGTTCTCGGAATCCTCGAAATCATTGGTCTCGGAACGACCAAGCTGCGCCAAACGAAACAGTACCTCGCGGGAGGTGGTCTTGATCGACTGATTAACAGTGAAGGATTGCGTCAACTGGCTTCACGGCTGATGGAAGGCCCAAGCACTTTGCACTCGCCCTTCACCGCGGTAAAGAGCACGGGCGGTTCGGAATTTCATTTCCATCAGGAC
>CALEZK010000610.1 GCA_937928585.1 uncultured bacterium
ATGAGGAATCTGCGCCTCGGTTCGTTTTGCGTGAAGGCTATGCCGGAGTGCGCGATATACGAATTGCGGGTTTCCCACCAGATATCTCCGCCAAAGATTGAGCGGGTCGTGTATGAGACGATGTAACCATTGCAGGCCATTCTTGCGCCAGAACGGCGATGCTTCGTCCAATGTGCCCGCGTAGATGCGAATGGTGCCCCCCCCTATCCCCCATGCAATCGCTTGCGGACACAGTCTGCTCGCCAGATCAATGATGCGTTCCGTGCGGGGCGTTCCCATCCCGACGAAGATAAAGTCCATAGGGCCAAGGCTTCTGAATATCTGCTTGTACTTCTTGTCCGGCAGGAAGCCCGAATAGGCGCGCACGATGCTGCAATGGGAGGAAGACTGTTCGATGGCCAAACCCGCGGCAGTCGCGTCTTCTTCGGTCGAGCCAATCAAAATTCCTCGAGACTTGCGAAATCGACTGGATTCCAAAAAAGCGCGGAACGCTTCCGTCATGTTGCATCGCGTGGGAATCGTGACGCCAAGCAACCGCGAGAACCATACTATGGACATTCCGTCTGCCGTGACTATTCTCGCGTTCTTCAAGTGGGCACGCAAGACTTCATCATTACTCGCAAGATTGTAAATGTGCGCATTGACGCACAGCAGCGAACGCGACGGCTCATCGGGATTATTCAACAGGTAATCGACCTCATGAAGCAGTTGCTCAACGGAATGGGTGGAACATTTCACGCTCCCGAGATCAAAGTGGAATGGCGCATCGGGCAACATCAGTGCGCTTCCAAGCGATCAATGTGCGTTATCGGTGACGCTTCCCCTCCGCCGGACTCCAGGGCAATCGCGTGCTCATATACCCGTAGCAAATTCTTATAGTACTTCGCGGACGTATAAGCCTTAAGCGCTTTCGCGCGGGCCGCTCGACCCATGCGTCGACATCTCTCCGTGTCATGCCAGAGGCTTGCCATGCTTTCTGCCAGCGCGTTGGCATCGCCGGTCTCAAACAACAACCCGGTCTGACCGTCCTCCACAAGCTCCGGCAATGCCCCCATGCGAGATGCGACAACCGGCAGACCGTGCATCATCGCCTCGGCGGCGACGAGGCCGAATGCCTCCCTCCAGCGGCTTGGCGTAACCACGAACCGTGCGCCCCGATAGAACGCTGCAAGCGATGCGCTTCCCAGCACGCCACGCCAAATGACATTCGCCCCGTGAGTGTTTAGCCCACCGGGCCCGTGGGCACCCGCAACGTGCAGCGGCAATCCACAAATAGCCGCGGCTTCCAGCAATGTGTCGACACCCTTCTCCGGTGCAACGCGTCCCGCATACGCGACATAACTGCCGGTGCCCGGGTCGCACGGCTCCTCTACGGTGTCGACCATATTTGGAACGACTACGAACTGGTTCGCGTCGAATCCCCCCAACCGCACCATATGGTCGCGCAACATCGCGCTTGGTGTTATGAACACTGATACATTCTCTCGAAAAAGCGAGAAGGTATGCGCAATCGCTCCACGAACAGCGTACGCGATACTCTCCGCTACGTTGCCACGGCAATTGTTCAATGCGCACCAATGGGTCGCACCACGCGCACAACGCGTGCATTCGAGTCCCTGACTTAGATGGGTCGCAACCGGACACGTCAGGCGGAAGTCGTGACAAGTCATTACTATCGGCACACCTGCACGCTTGCACTCCAAGAGAATCCAAGGAGAGTGATGTGGATAAACCTCGTGCACATGCACTATGTCCGGGCGAAAATCTGCGAGCATTGCGCGTATTTCATGAATCCCACGCGAAGAATAAACGCCGCGCAAAGACGCAACGATTTTGCCGCGAAAACTATCAGACAGATCTTGGCTGTCATGCTCCAACATCCGCACCAGGTGCCCATCAGATTCGAGAAGGCGCGCTGTCGCGCGAGCGACGAAGTCGGAACCGCCGCCGTGCCGATGCCAGTTTATGACCTGAGCGATTCGCATTGCCCCCCGCGCATCACTGCGGACTTTGAAACAACTTTCGCTCATTGCGAAAGTTCACGCGATCGTGGCTTTTGCTGCGCCGTCGTGCGACGCCAAGTCGAAACGCATGCACTGCGTAAGCGCCGGCGCGTTTCATGTGACATTTTCGACCCAGCGCTTCCGCCGGTTTTCGCTGGATGACTGAGCCAACATACGCCACGCCATGCACGAATAAAGCTTGCAGCAATCTCGCGCCCGCAGTGAGTAAGGTGAAGGCAGTCCCCCGCTCCGCATGATCGCGATGCGCAAAGCAAACACCGCCCCGGCGCGAAGCCCAAACGAGATACTGCTCATCCAGCCGGTACGCTGGAATCATGTGGGACACGACCGCGTGAGGCGTATAGAAGCAGTCGATTGCAGCCTTACGCACGCGCATGAAGAACTCGGTGTCTTCGCCCCCCTGCACAAGCGCAGGATCAAACTGGCCAACCCGGTCCGGAACACTTCGGTGCATCATGACATTGCCAGTGCAGATTGTGTCTTTGCGGGAACTAGGTCTTGGCTGACTTTCTATCGGAATTTCGCCGAGCGTCAAACGCACGAAGGGCGACATGTTCCGCAACTTCTCGGGCGGAAGGTTTAAAGTCCTGGATCCGCTAATGCACAAAGCGCCGCTCATTTCCCGGGATAGCCACAGTTCGGCCAGCCAACGGGTGTCCGCGAGTTGATCGTCATCAAAGAAGGCGATCCAGTCTCCACTGGCCGCGTCGAGACCGGCATTTCGGGCGGCGGCAATGCCCTTGCCACTCTCGCGCACACAGTAAATTGGCACGGAACTGTGCTGGATTAGTTCGGATATCACATCGGGCGAATCGTCCGTCGAGGCATCGTCAACGATGATTATTTCGTAGGTAAAGGTGCCGTCGCAGACTTGCCGCTGCAACGAATGGATCGCAAGTCGCAGAAGATCCGAACGATTATACGTGCACACCACCACGGAAATGTGCTGCCGCAGTTTTGCGGCGGTTTCACAGGATCTTTCAAGCGCGTAGGCCATTTACACCGCCGCAACCTTAATGCGCTGCCCGCGTCCTTGAGTGCACGCGAGCACCGGTTCTCTGCCAATTGAGTGGTAATCGAACCCCAGTATCTTCATCAGATCGGGCGAGAACAGATTACGACCATCAAAGATTACGGGGGCGCGCATGAGTGCTTTCATTCGATCGAAATCGGGATTCTTGAAATAGGACCATTCCGTGACCAGCAGCAACGCATCGGAATCTTGCAGCGCCGTGTAGCTATCGTCGACGTACGTCAGGCCCTCGCGCGGCCCCAGATAACGCTGTGTCTCGCGTGTCGCCTTTGGGTCATAGGCGCGCACCGTTGCGCCTGCGGACAGGAGCGCATCGAGAATTAGCAAAGAAGGCGCCTCTCGAACGTCGTCAGTCTCCGGCTTAAATGAAAGGCCCCATACCGCGAACTGCCGTCCGGAAAGGTCCCCGTCGTAGTAAGCGATCATTTTTCGAACCAGCGACATCTTTTGGTTCTGGTTCACGGCTTCCACGGCATTCAAAATCTGGGGCTCATATTCCGCGGATCGAGCAGTGCTCACG
>CALEZK010000611.1 GCA_937928585.1 uncultured bacterium
GAACTTCCTTCTGAATTCGAATTCCTCCGTGTAGTATCCGGGCTCTATAGGGGAACGCTTGATTTGCCCACCGATCTAATTGATCGCATTTGGGATGGGAAGGTTTTTGTCGCGAGAACGGAAGTTTTCGACTGGGGAACTCTTAGAAACATAGAATTGTGAGCTTACCCCCATTTTTTGGACAGGCGCGGATTCAAAGTCTAAATGCGCCACAAGCGGCAAGAAATACTTCGCGCGCGCGGGGGGGGTAGGGTAGTGGAGTTTTTTCCTGGGACAATTGTTTAGTTTTTGGATATAGCGATTTAAGGTTTTGTCGTTGAGGGTAGAGAAGTCTGTTTTCTTCGGAAGGTATTGGCGGAGCAGGCCGTTGGTGTTTTCGTTGATTGCGCGGTGGCACGCACGATAAGGCTCGGCGAAGTAAACATCAATTTCGGCTGAACGTTGGATGTATTTGAAGTCGGTGAATTCCTTCCCGTCAGGCGTATCCAGTAACATAGATTGCGCAAGGACATATAAGGGGCTTCTAATCTGCTTACAATGAGCAGCACTTTAGTGTTCCGTCGATTTGGTAATTCGAACCGCCCTCGTAAAATCCAAGTGCCGCTACCCGCTCGCCCCGCTACAGATTCGGCTTGTTCGCTGAGTTTCATCGCAGGGCAGGGCCCGTCGTCAGTAAATTCCCGAGCGCTGCGATGTTCAACGCGTGAATTTTCTGCACCCCAGGGTTTCCGTCTGTAGAATAGGTGATGTCGAATCGCAGCACTATTAGCTTGGTGTGAAGAATGTCGCCCTTGTAGATTAAGGGCTCCAAAAAAACGGCAGGTTCGTGGGGGCCCGTGTGGTGCAGCCGTCCTCGCCTGCCGAACGTATTGAAGGAATGCAGCCGAGAGGGCCGCACCACAAACCCTCAATCAGTTTTTGTTAGAGCGTTTACATACAGATTGTTTGCGGCCATTGCATGCGCGGCGGTAAATAGAAGTCCTTTAGGATGCATGAAGAAGGCAGTCGAACTAATCTTGAATGTGTCTTCCTTGCCCGTCACCGGTTCGGCAAGCGGCACGACGCAAGCTTCGAGCCGTGCCACAGATTCAATTGGCGGATCCCGTGCAATCTTTGTTACTGGGGTACTTTGCGCACATCTGATGAAGAACGCCACCGCAGAAAGAACTATACCGACAAAAACTCCAATTTACCTCACTTCGATAACTCCCCTTGGCTAAGTTGGGGTATCGCTGTGGATTGGCCAGGCAGTGCCGGAGAAGGGACATTCGGCACCGGCATCTGTGGGAGTTGAGGTAGGCTCTCGTTCAATCCCGGTAGTTGGGGTAACGCAGGCATGAACTCCTGGAGCGGGTCGGTGCTTGCGCCCTGAGGCTGGGTAACCAGTGCGGCCAAGTCGGACTGGCTGGGGTCAAGGGCCATCGAGCGCGCAAACATGCGTTGCGCGGATTGTGGGTCACCGAGGTGGTTAAGGTATACGTACCCCATCTCGCGGAATACGCGGGCATTCTTGGGGTTGGCGTTCGCCACCTGCTGCAATCGGTCCATGCCGTCCCGCGCTCGCCCCAACTCAACCAGGCATTGCGCGCTTAGCAGCATTCCCTCCTCCGTCATGAGTTTCTCGCGAAGCATACGGTCGAACAGCGCCAGAGCTTGGTTCCACTCACTTTGCTGCATGTAAATCTTCGCGAGGTTTTGGATTGCAAAGGAATAGGCGGGATCTATTTTCAAAGTGCGGGCGAAATACTCCGCCGCCTCAGGCAAGAGGCCGTTCTCCGCGCAGAGGCTGCCGACGTTGTTTAACGCCTCCTTGGTGTCGCCATTAATGGCCAGAGATCGATTCAGGGCTTCCAGCGCTTTTTCCTTTTCGCCCGCAAGGAGATGGTCCCGTCCTTGCGCGAACCAGTAGTCTGCCAAAACAAACTCGGCGGTCAGGTCTCCACGGGTATCCGCTTCGTCCAACGTGTGCCAGTTGTATTTTTCCCACCAATCTACTTTGGGTTCATCTGTGTTACCGCTTTCAACAGCGTAGAGCAGGCCCTGCGGCACGAGTCGTTTGTTTGTCGAACTCGCGACGGGTTTCTTCCGCGAGAAGTAAACCGGTCGACCACTGTTTTCTATGATCCAGGATTCAATAACCGCTTCGTCTTCATCCGTTGGAATCTTGCGGAAGCTGGCGCGGGTTTCGGCGGGCATTTCCGCGTAGAGTGACTCTTCTGGATACCCGTACTTGTTTCCGATGGTGACATCCTGCCGAACACCTTCTATGGCCTGAAGGTATATAGCCGGAAAAGTGGCGTGGTCCGCGTCAGGAATGTAGATGGCGTTCGGGGCCAAGGTGTTCAACACGTTCATTCCAAAATCATGGGCGAAGTAGTAGCTGCTCTTGTCGTTCTTGTGATAGTTGGAAGCTAGCGGCAGCAACGCGAATATGGTCGCTGCGACAGCGCTTAAACCTATTGTGACGGGCCGACTCAATCTCATATCCGTGAACCACGATATGCCTGCCCCCAGAAAGATGGCGGCCATCATATACGCGGGGATCCAGAATACGTTGTTGAGCCACAACGATTCTTTGTCGATATCGAAATTGAGAAGCATGATGAAGCCAAACACGACGTATAGATAGAAGACAACCAGCGCAACGCAGGTAAAGGCATTGCGACGCCAGAGTGGCCATATGCCCGCGAGTGGAAGCAGGCAGAGCCAGGGTGTGAACTCTTTGGCGTAAAGTTTAGAGAATTCCCAGGTCTGCACAATGAAACGCTCCAGCGTACGCGGATTCTTGGTAAACCCGAACGCGTATTGCTGGCGCGTGACCACCTCCCAGAAATTCTGCGCGGTCTCCGGGTTGCCCCAATCGACAGGCGGATTCGCAAGGGATCGTATTGGCAAGTAGGCGTAGATGCTCAAGGGGAGCAGGGATACCACGAGGCACGTTGCATACAGCCGCCAACGCTGCCAAGG
>CALEZK010000612.1 GCA_937928585.1 uncultured bacterium
CCTGAAAACCCTTGTCGCACGCGCGCATCGGATAGCAATCACCAAGATGCCACTTGCCGAAAATACCAGTCTTGTATCCGGCTTCCGAAAAGAGTTCAGCGATGGTAACTTCATCCGGGTGCATCATCGCGCGCCCGCGGTAGGTGTCGATTGCGCAAGTGCGGTAGTTATAACGCCCCGTCATCAGGCTCGCGCGTGTAGGCGTGCACACTGGGGAATGGTGGTAATTCGTCAGACGCGTGCTTTCACCGTGAAGGCGATCAAGGTTTGGCGTTTTGAGGTGCGGATTTCCCAAACAGGATAGCTCGCCATACCCGTGATCGTCGGACATAATGATGATCACGTTCGGCTGTTGTCGCGCTGAGCGCCGCGCGACAGCAGCGCCAACTGTCCCGCAACTGGCAAGCGTGCCTGCCAGCACCCCGCCAGTCACCCCCAAAAATTCCCTGCGCGTAGTACCCGCCATCTCTGCCCCCTCTTTCAAGTCGCGCCGCCACGCCAGGCAATAAACTATTTCTTGAGAATTCCCCCGCGCCCTTGACTCAGGAAAATCCCCTGCAAGTTCATCTTCAATTCATCGGGATTGTCGGAGTTCCACTCCGCTTCTTCCTGGGAAACCAATCCGCGCTTTATAAGATCAACGAGGCTCATATTAAAAGTCTGCATCCCGTCTTCCTTGCCGCCCGCGATGGCATTCGGGATGACTTTAAGGTTGTTCTCTTTAATCAGCGACGCGATGGCCGGGTTGTTAAACATGATCTCGATCGCAGGCACGCGACCCTCGCCGTCCTTAGACTGCAGCAATCGCTGCGCAATGCAACCGCGCAATTGCAATGAAAGTTGCGAGCGCACCTGCCCGTGCTGGCTTGATGGAAACAAATCGATAATTCGGTCAACGGTGAGCATCGCGTTGGTCGTATGCAGCGTGGAGAAAACGAGGTGCCCAGTTTCAGCCGCGGAGATTGCCGCCTGGAACGTCTCCGCGTCGCGCATTTCACCAATAAGGATCACGTCAGGATCTTCGCGCATGGCCGCGCGCAACGCAGAATGGAAATTGTTCGTATCGATGCCAATCTCGCGCTGGCTGATGATGCTCTTCTTGTTCTGATGCAAGAATTCAATGGGATCTTCAAGCGTCACAATATGGGAACGCCGCTCCTGGTTGATCTTGTCGATGACTGATGCCAAGGTGGTCGATTTTCCGCTACCCGTCGTCCCAGTCACTAGAACCAGTCCGCGCGGAATGCGGCACACCTGTTCCATCGCGGGTGGAAGGTTGAGCGTCGAGAAATCCAAGATCTTGCCGCGAACGTGTCGCATCACGATACCGACAGAGCCGCGCTGCATCATCACATTAACGCGGAACCGGCCCAATCCCGCCATACTGAACGCAAGGTCTGCGTCGCCAGTGTCGAGAAAGCGCTGCTTCTTTTCGGGCGTCAACAGGATATCGAGAAAGCCCAACGTATCTTCAGGCTTCAGATTCTCGACATCGCGTATAAATCGAATCGCACCGTCCACTCGCACCGCCGGAGGACTGCCCACAGTCAAATGAACGTCAGACGCTCCGTTTTTCACGGCATACGCAAGAATCTTGTCTAGTGTCAGCATGTGTTATGGCCCCAAACTCGTTGCACCTTGGAAAGGGTGTCAAAAGTCTACCATACACCCGAAGCACTAACAACGAGCGAAAAGTGTTACTGAAGTGGGGCGGGGTGCGATGACAGAAACTCCCGCAGCCCATCCTTGAAGCGTTGTTCACTACGATAAATACATTCGTTGTGATCGCCGGCAAGCTCAAGAAAGGACTTTGGCTCACGGGCAAGCTCGTAGAGTCCGACACCGTGGTGGAACGGAATTATCGTGTCGTCGGGACTGTGAATTATCAGCACTGGTACCTTGATATAAGGCAATTTCACATCATTCTCGAATCGATGTTTCAGGAGTCTGTCGACCGGTATAATTGGATATACTTCCTTCGCGCGCTTCACAACGGAAAGAAACGTGTTCTGAAGCACAAGTGCCCGCGGTTGTGTTTCCATCGCAAGCTCGCACGCGACTCCGCCGCCCAGCGATTCCCCATACAGCACAATCGTGGCAGGCGAAATTTTTCGGGATTGCGTCAGATAATTCCAGGCCGCCAAGGCATCCGCGTAACATCTCGATTCCGAAGGCTCCCCAGTACTCTTCCCATATCCGCCGTAATCGTAAGCAAAGACGGAAAAACCCAATTCCCGAATCATGGCGAAATGTTCAAGTCGATCGGCGATAGTCCCGCCGTTTCCATGAGAAAACAGCACAACACCGCCTGGGTTCGGATGTGGGATGAACCAGCCATGCGTGCGTTCTGGCCCCACTTCGAGATAGACATCTTCAAAGGGCCAAGTGAATGGCCCATCGGAAGGCGTTCGCCAAATGTCCCTTCCCGCCGGGAAAATCATCGCGGTTTGAAATGCGTACAGCAACACCACCACCACACCGTAAATCGCAGCGACGAAGAGTATGACTCGCAAGATGATTCGAATCGCCTTACGTCGCATGGATTCGCTACCTCAAGTACTTGCCTGAAGTATACCGAAAGGGACTTCGCTACTCCCTAAGGGACCGATTGCGTCGAATTATCCTCGTCAGCTCGGACAGTAATGACCTGCCCTTTGCCGTCGAATAAAAAAGCGATCCCTTTAACCGTATCGACCATAACGTAGCGCGTTTCGCCATCGACGAGTTCGGTATGTACGTCGTATCGACCGCTGGAATGGTTACCGCTGTTTCCCGAACCAACATTCGATAACGTAACCTCTGGTCCTATAAGTAAACCCGCCGTAATCGTTAGAAGGCTTCCAAGCAAAAGTCCACCAATGAATTGTCTCACGTCGAATCCTCCGAGCCCTTGACCCAACCTTAGTTCTAATGAGACAAAAGCAACCTGCGTGCCGTCAACCAGGTGCTCCACAACTCATTGAAAATTATAAAGTTGCAACAGCCCCGAAGCAGCCCCATCAAATCAACCCCTGCGCATTACGGCCAATACGCGGTCAAGTTTCGCACTTTTTGGATTTTCCACCCCCGCCGCCACAATGCCTCCTTTCCTCTTGGCAACGGACTAATTCCTGTGGCAAACTTCCAATGTCGAGTGCAAAGCACATTCGGCTCAACTTCCCAAAATCGGAGGTTTCCAAAAAGCCCCATCATCGAACGCCCCCTTCGACGCCAACGGTCGCAGGACGGGTGTGCCCAGTCGGTTCTCCCGCTCCGCTCGATTCACGAGTGGCGACCGGTGCCTAGAAGGGCCACGATGATGAGCAAAGCTTCCTCCGCTACCCCGAATCCCGCTGCCGAATCTTGGGAATCCGCCGAACGCGCATTCACGCGGTGGATCGGTCCCCTTGCAAAACGCCCCCGCGACATAGCGCGCCAGCGCTTCCTGTCGTACTGCCGCGACTGTATTGCTTCGCCGGAGTTTGAGGGCGTCGCGCCGATGATCGCATTCGGCTTTCTAA
>CALEZK010000613.1 GCA_937928585.1 uncultured bacterium
CGAGTAGAGATCGTTTGGGCCGGTATTCTGAATACGCTTAATGGTCCAGACGACCCGGCCGCGGGCGTCGTACGAGCGATGCTCTTCGCCGGACTGGTCGCGCACCCACGCGAGGTAGCCGCGCGTGTTCGCAGCAGTGTCAGTTTGCGGGGGGCCGACAGGTGCTTTCGCCGCCTTAATGACATCGGCGGAATCGACCTTGGCATCGTCATTACGATCGAAAGAGGCATTGGGCGGGTCGCCGCGCAAGACCTCATTTGCTATCTTCTCCTCGTCGGAGCTTCCGGGAAATACCCGCGTGGGGACCGCGCCGGCGGGAATATCGTAATAAAATTCAACGTCGGGGCTTTCTGCTTTCACACTGTAGAACTCGCGGAGCAGCCTGTTCGCCCCGTCGTATTCGTAGCGGATCACTTGCGACTTGGCATCCGTCGTTTGAATGAGATTTCCAACGTCGTCGTACACATAGTGCATGTGGCCCCGATCAGGGTCGTCCATAAAAGTCTTGCGCCCGAGCGCGTCGTATTGGACGTGCTTCTGGTTGTTTTGTGCGTCGGTGTAGCCAGTGAAATTGTC
Source organism: uncultured bacterium (assembly GCA_937928585.1). Taxonomy (GTDB): domain Bacteria; phylum Hydrogenedentota; class Hydrogenedentia; order Hydrogenedentales; family SLHB01; genus JABWCD01. The sequence goes on from CALEZK010000613.1 coordinate 577, forward strand.
CAGAAGGTTATAGGCGTACGCGGTCTTCCAAGTCACGGGAGAGTCCAAAGATTCCCCCGTGTCGCTTAGCTTCACAATTTCGTACACTTCCCTTAAACGACCCTTACCGTCTTCGTCGCGCAAACCGTCTTCCACGTACTCCATACCACACCCGAAATGGGGCGAACCGGCACGTGTTTGTTCTTCGTCTCGCACGAGCTTTCGGAGGGGGCCGTAGCTGATATCCGCGTGGGTGCCATCCGGTTGGACCATTTGCGTCTCTCGTCCAAGGCCGTCGTACACATGCGATGTAAATGCGCTGCGATTAAAATCCGGGTCTGAATACCCGATGCCGCCGCCGTCGAAATAGGGAAGAAACTTGCGGGCTGGGTTCTGACGCGCGTTGTATTGAACGGTGTCCGATACAACCCACAGGCCGCTGTCCTCACCTTCCGATCGTGTCATGACTTTCCGGCCGAGACCGTCATAGAACGTGCGGGAGTCGAGCGTGGGTGTGCCGTCGGCCTGGCGCGTCTCCACCCAGTTGATGAGCCGCCCGCCGCCGATCGGTTGCGCGAGTTGATAGTCGTAGCTCAGTGTGGGGGACCCATCGGGTGGTTTTGTGATGGTCACTAACCGCGCAAAGGGGTCATAGTCGTAAAAGGACGTAAAACCATTGAAATCGGTCGACGACGTCATCGCACCAAATCCAGGATCGTACGTTGCCGACATCGAGAGCAGTTCGCCGCCGGTGTGGATAATCTCTTGCACGGGAAAGGTATGGTAGTCGTTGTCGTAGGCGATCTCGCGAAAATGCGTTGACGCGAAATCGGATAAGGCATCGTGTATGGCGACGATATTACCGAAGCTGTCGTACACATTGCGGACCGAGTTTATGAAGCTAGTTGCATCCTTGAAATCCGCGACGCGCGTGAGGTTGCCCTTGGAGATACTGCCAAGCGTATTGGATCCGTCGTAGAAGTTCTGTTTTCGTGCGACAAAGGCGCCGTTTTCGTCTGTGATGAGCGACTCCATGGTTTTATCTAGAATCCAATTCTGCTTACCAGATGCCGACACCGCAGACTTCGTAGTTTCAACTTTACGTTCATCGTCCCAATTTGGAGAATCGGTACGGCCAAAATCGGTGAAGATGATCTTTTCGACGACGCCGAATTGTTTCTCGTTAGTAGCGATGTCAGGGTCAAAAAGGTATTGGTTCGTTGAACGCAGGTCTACAGGTGGACCGTTACCTTTTTCAATGATCGATTTGACAGTATCCACCGAGAAGGCGAAAGTCACCGCACGCGGATCGCCGTTCGGAGCTTTACGCAACTTCTGCGTGTGCCACTCGATAGCTTCGCGAAAATATACGGGGCCGGTAATCGTGGCTTCGCGCGCTTCGATCTGCTTAGGACGGCCTTTGAGCGTTTCCGGTTCGTTTTCACCAGTATGGTATTGGAACAGCGTGACCAGTGTCGGGGCTGAGTTATCGCCGATCTCGAACTTCTCAGCCGCCGCGAACCCGCGGAATTCCATTTCCTTGGCGTCGTAATATCCGTCGTGGTACGCGTAGGTCGTGACGTAGGTGTTCAGGCCGTCATGGAGTTTAACCTTGGAAATTACCGGCACCGGGAAGGGAGGTGGCGTACGCCACGCACGATCCGCCGTGCGGTCCCGTGCCATCTCCAACGTGCTGGAGGTGTACTGAATCGTCGTCGTCAGACCAATCCCGTTGGAGATGGTCGCGAGTTGGTATGGTTGTTCGCCGGGAGCGAAATCGACATACGTGAAAGTCTCGGGGCCGCCGCCTGGAACATTGAAAAGTATGTCTGTGGAGGCATTTCCATTGACGTCGGCAACGCGAAAGGAGGTGGATACGCTTGTAGTGGGCGTAGAAACCGTTATGGCGTTCGCAAAGCGGCAAAACGATGGGTTTTCGGTATTGAGGCCGAGATTGATATACACCCTGGTTTCCGTCTCGCCAATATATAGGGCGTCGCTACGTCCGTCGCCATTGATATCGGCAAGATTCACACGGGCGGGATTGACGATGTTATCGGGAGGATTCTCAAATTCTATGGCAGTACCGAAACTTCCAAACCCCTTCGCAGGGTAGTATGCGCAGAAATCCTCCTCGATCCATACGAGGTCTTGCAGGCGATCTCCGTTCATATCCGCAAGGCGAATATATGAGCGGTTGAACATAGCCAATGGATTGACAGAATCAGCGATAAACTCTTCACTCCAACCGTCATCTCCGAGGTTAATCCAAACCACATATTCCAGAGACTCCGTTTTCATGACATCGATGTATTTGTCGTTGTTCACATCGAGCAACTTGATATTGGGATCGCTGAAGGCGAAACCCGGTTCCGCCAATGAACCAGCCTGTTACCACCTAATGCCCGTCTCTTCAACAACGGGCCGGTAATACACCACCGAGGTCTCGCTTAGATCTAAAAGGTCAGATTTCCCATCGCCGTCCATATCCGCAACTTCCGTCGTGTTGGCACCAAGAAGGAGGCCGGTTTGCGCAGTCATTCCCGTTCGTTTCGACCATTGCACAACGCCTTCGCTGTCCAGTCCGAGATTCACGTAATAATCGTGCGGGCTCTCGTTCGTATCGACGATGTCCGGCAGGGCGTCGGAATTTATATCCATTATGTCGATATTTGCGTCATTCAATGACACTTGCGGTGCCGATGGCATTGTGCCGATCTCCGCTTTCAAGGGCTCAAATGCCGTGTATCCGAAGGAGGCAGGAGGCAGAGACTCTAACTCGCCGCGTCCAAACTCGGTTACGCTGGCCAGTAACGAGACGGCCAGTACATCGGTGAGTGGATGGTACGCGAGGCGGTACGTTCGGATTTGCTCATCGCCCCGATACATTCTGATGCCGTTGCATCGAAACGCCGTGCGCAATTCACAACTTGGGCGGAAGTCGG
>CALEZK010000614.1 GCA_937928585.1 uncultured bacterium
TATCGTCTCAAATACGTGCTTGCCGTCTATGCTGCGTCTCCGGGGAACAAGCATCCCGCTCTCGGTTCCCAGAGCGTGAAGGATGTCGGATTCCGGCAGGGGCTCGCACAAAACGTCATCGGGGAGCGGCTGTGCAACCAGCTTTCGCTCAGATCCCACAACCCGCGCAAGCCACCATACGTCCGGCTGGAATCGTCGCTTTAAAACGGTTCCAAGCACTGCTATCAATTCAGATACGTCCGTGCAACGGGCGTAATCCCGGTTGATCCGCAATAAATCTCGAAACTCGGTCACATGCGCCGAAGGCCCAGCCATTTCCGTTTCTGGCGATTCGTCTTTAATAAAGAAACCGTCCGCAATGGACAGCGTGGCAGGGGTCGAATCGGGGATCGTGGCGGTCACAGGGTTGAACGCCATATCGATCAGAATCAGGCGCAATGAATACGGACCGACGGTGATTATATCGCCCTCGTTCAATTCTGCTTCTTCGATTACTTCGCCGTTCAGAATGGTGTCGTTGCTGCTGCCCAAGTCGCGCAGGCGTGGCACGTCACGCTCTACCCATACCTCACAATGCCTGCGCGATACCGTCGCGTCAGTAATCCGGATTCCACATTCGCTGCTTCGACCGATACACATGGTGTGTTCCGAGAGGCCCCACGTCTTCCCAACGTTTGCTCCTTTGCATATCTGCAATGCAAACTGCTTACTCACTCGGCCCCTCCGCTCGATTTATCGTCATCGCTTCTCTCCGCCCGAGGCTGATCCCACGGAGCTTCGTCAGCCGTGTCGAACAGCAATTGCGGAGGGCTGTCCGCGGTCGAGAACCAAAGTTCAGCACCACGCCAGCCGTCGTCACAGACAAACACCAGCCCCTCGCCCACCGTTGTCAGTGAGTGAGGATTCGCCCCAACATTAGATATGGGAACTATATCATACACCATTCGGGTTTGAGAAGCTGTTCCGTTAGTTACCCAAAGCTCTTCCCCATGAATTCCATCATTCGCTCGGAAGTACAAAAGTTCTCCAGCAACGACGAGCTCCTTCGGATGGGATGAGCCCGGGCCGTCGACAATATCGAGAATCACGGAGAAACTCGCGTTTACGTCCAATCGACAGAGTTCATCACCGGTTTGCGGCGACCAGGCGGAAAAGTAGACAGTATCTCGAAACAAAACCAGCTCTCGCGGCGAACCGCTTAACGGTCCGGTCACATAATCGTTAAGAAGCACTGTCCCTTCCGTAGTTCCATCGCTCCGCCACAACTCATTCCCAAGAATTCCATCGTCTGCAACGAAATAGACAATGCCTTTCGCTTCGTCGGCCAGCAGTTCGTGTGGATCCGAGCTTGCTGGCCCAACAAAAATGTCGCGCAACAGGCGCGGAGGCTGTGTCCCGTCAGCGTCCATGCACCACAACTCGAATCCGTGCTTATAATCGTTGGCGACATAAAACAATTTGTCGCCACACACAGTAATCGAGTGCGGATGCGAAGAGGGATTGAAGGTATGGGTGGACAGAATGTCGTCCAATAGATAAGTTCCCGCCTCTGTGCCATCGCTACGCCACAACTCCCGGCCATGCTCCGCAGTGCCCGCGGTAAAAATCGCAGCGTCGTTCAAGACCACAGTTGAATAGGGTTCAGAACCGCTCGGGCCGGGGTTAATGTCCTTGACCATTCGTGTCCCCTCGGCCGTTCCGTCCGAATGCCATAGCTCTTCACCGTGCGTCTGCGAACGCGCGCTGAAAAACAAATGACCGTTGCCGGCCGATGCCAGGGCGTAAGGCTCTCCGTCCTGCGCGCCATGATTGGCGTCTGCCAGCATGATTGTGCCTTCCGAAGTTCCGTCCGTGCGCCAGATCTCCCGCCCGTGCTGGCTATTCCTCGCAACGAAAAAAGCAAGCGTCCCCGAGCGCATGAAAAAGCCGGGCGCGCTGCTGTTTAGCCCGGGGTCGATATCCTTGATCAGCATCGTCCCATCCGCGGTGCCATCGCTTCGCCACAACTCCGCACCATGGGTAGCATCAGTGGCTTGGAACAGGAAAAAATCGCCCATACAAAGGAAAAATTTCGGGGCTCCGTCCGCAGTTCCAGCATGAACGTCTCTTACCAGGCTGGTTCCTTCCGGCCTTCCATCGGTCGACCAAAGCTCCCAACCAAACTCCGGAGTCTTATGTAGAAAGTATGATTTGCCCTTGCAAGTGCCTAAAACGTCTGAGCCGCCAGCGACGTCCTGCAAAAGGATAACGCCGTCCTGCGTACCATCGGTAACGACAAAGCAAAGACCTTTGTCGGCAATATGGGCACATAATAGAAAACTGTTATCACCACATATAGTCCCACTAGGACTTGCCGCTAGGGAATTGGCCGGGCCTCGGTTCAGATCGATCGCAAGTTGAGTCCCCTCAATCGTTCCATCTGTCTTCCAAAGTTCGTTACCGAAGTTTGCCGTGACCGCGCTGAAAAAGGTCAGCCCGTTTGTGCTCCCAATCCAATGCGGATTTGAGTTCGAAACGCCTGGATGAATATCGAGAAGTGAAAATGTCCCGGAATTGGTGCCATCGGTTATCCAAGGCTCGATTCCTCTTCCTTCATGTTCAAACTCAAAGGATTTGGGCATTTTCGCGCGAAACAGCAAGCGATCCCCCGCAAGAAAGAATTCGGTTGGATTGCCAGAATCCTTTCCCGGAAGTAAATCCATCAGCAATCTGGCTCCGCCAGGTTTGCCGTCGGAAATCCATAGCTCGCGTCCACTCTTTCCGTCGTCCGCGGAGAAAACGACGTTTTGTCCGAGTACGGTCAGATGCATAGGCTCCGAAGAAGGCGGCACGAAATTATCGGGTTCAGCGCATACTTCGCGCAATAAGCCAAATAGAAACATACATGCGACCAGATACGTCGCATGAATCTTGGAGGAGTTAGTTCTCTTGTTCATCAAACCTCAGCAGTAATCCATGTTCTGCCGCCGATAGTTCTGGAAAACCCCAACTCACAATCGGGACTTCGCTTCCGTCGTCCGCATATTCGAATATGGCCAAATTGGCTCTCCACGCTGCCGTGCGCGAAGGGTATGCCGCAGGGTTTACATCGGATATTGGAATGCCTATTTCAACGGAAACGCTGCCATCGCGTTTATCCAAAGCTACCTGCCAGTTACAATCCCAGGGAATCTCCCGCCCTCCTACATAAAGATGAGACTCCAAAGAAGACGTGTCATTTATCGTCACGTCCATTCGAGGTTCTTGAATAAGCGGGCTGGTCGAGATTGGCATTATGACGCACCGCCCCCCCCAGGCCCTCTCAGGATTGTATCGGGCTGTGACGTTCATCACTAAATACCCCGAAACAACGCGCGCCTTTAGCACACCCCCAATTGCTCGCGGTCGACCCGGCAATTCGCCAATACGACCATTGGCATCAAAATACGAGTCTTTCCATATGGCTTCATTTGCTTGACCATCCCAGGCGGGAAGTTCGGCTTGTTCTAGTAGTGGCGCAATGATTCGGCTATCGGGCAAGCTTGGTAACATTTGCTCTAGTACGTACACCCATTCGCGCTCACGCGGCAGTAGCGCACAGTAAATGAGAGCATGGACAAGCGGCTTACGCTCCAACTCGTGAAAATAGCGCGTGTCTGTGGCCCGTATCACATCTGAAACGGCTGTGACAGTGAATACTTCGACAGATCTATCTCGTGCATTATCAAATTTCAGCGATAGATTCAGGGATTCACCCCGCGTCAACCAAGTCCCAGTGCCCGTTAATGTGCCTTCTTGATAAAGAGAACCGGTCGGGTAAACAAACGATGCCCAATTTCCACTCAACGTTAACACACCAGAACTGATCTCGGTAAGATTTGAAACCGAAACAAATCGATCGGAAACTCCCATCACCGTCCAAGCGCTCGCCGAATCCGGAATAATAAGCCATAGCTCCGCCCGGTCCAGCGTTGGGGCGGCGATGTCCACTCCCGGCTCACGAGGACCTCCTGGCTCGAAAAACTTGGCATTCATTACGGAGAATTGCCGACTCGCGTCCGTACGTGGCAGGAGCAGAATCTCGTCTTTGGTCAGAGACGAGGAATGAAGCACATCGGTTAACACACGCTGCTCTGACGTCGGTACTGGCGCGTCGACCTCGAATGGCACAGCGGAATTCCTGACCGAATACCAAGTGGCCAGCGCGGCCACCAAAGCGACAACGCCACCGGCAAGAAGGCGACCGACAATGCGTCGCCCAAGTCCTATACGCTTTGCATTGTGGGCCTTCCGCTTTACGGATTTTACAGCGACCCGCACGGTCGGCGAATCAGCCCCGGAAGTGGACGAATATTCGGGA
>CALEZK010000615.1 GCA_937928585.1 uncultured bacterium
GTCGAAATGCCGCAGGCCATGCGCGACGCGGGCTACTACACCCTCGGCATAGGCAAGATGCACTGGCACCCGCAACGCCATCTGCATGGATTCCACCGGACCATTCTCGATGAATCGAAACGGGAGATGTCCATCGATTTTCGAAGCGACTACCGCGCGTGGTTGATGACCAAGTATCCCACAGTCGATCCCGACATCACCGGCCTGACCTTTAACGATCACCGCGCGTGGCCCTACAAACTTCCCGAAGAAGTCCACCCCACGCGTTGGACAGGCGATACCACCGTGAATTTCATCGACACCTATCAACAAGCCGATCCGTTCTTTCTCAAAGTCTCGTTTGCACGTCCACATAGCCCGTGGGATCCGCCCCAACGCATTTGGGATAGGTACAACGACGCAAACCTCCCCAAAGCAAACGTGGGCAAATGGGCCGCGAAGTACGCGCCGCCCGGCGATGATTTCCCGGAGTATTGGCACGGCGACATGGGCGCGGAAGCCGTTCGCACAGCGCGGCAGGGCTATTACGGCTCCATCACCCAGGTCGACGAACAGATTGGCCGTATCATCGATGCCCTCGAAAAACGCGGCATTCTCGACAACACGCTAATCCTCTATTTCTCCGATCACGGCGATATGACTGGCGAACATCATCTCTGGCGCAAATCTTACGCCTATGAAGCCTCGGCGAAAATCCCGCTGCTGGTGCGTTGGCCAAAGGGAACGCTCTCAGAGCAGCGCGGCACCGTACTCGATAATCCGGTCGAAATCCGTGATATCTTGCCCACCTGCCTTGATGCAGCCGGCAACTCCGAAAAGGCCAAAGACCTCGACGGAAAAAGCATCCTTCCGCTGATCGCACATCGCAACGCGGACTGGCGCGATGCCATCGACCTCGAGCACGACGTCTGCTACGACGCGTCGAACCATTGGACCGCCATGACTGACGGAAAGTGGAAGTATATCTTCCATGCGCAGAACGGCGAAGAGCAGTTCTTCAATCTCAGCGAGGATCCAAATGAACTACACGACCTCGCAGGCGATCGCGGTTACGCGCGCCGCGTTCGTGAATGGCGCGATCGAATGATCGAGCATCTCGCCGAGCGCGGCGAACCGTTTGTGGTCAATGGCAAGCTCGGCGTGCGGCCCGAGTCGTACCTGTATTCTCCGAATTGGCCGGGCTGCGCGTGTCACGGAAAGGAACGGCGCGTCAGTGCATAACCCATGCGGATGCGCAAACATATGCTGACTGTCCTGATCGTCGCCGTTCTCGTCGTCGTGGGGTTTTTCGGGTTGATCCGGCTCGCCGTCACGCAAACGCCAAAACCAATGCCCCAAATCGTCACGGAACTGTCCACCCTACCCGAAGACGCAAGACTGCGCGTCACAAGCGAGGCAATAGCCGCCTTACGCCGCGAACTGCGGGCCGCGCCTGATCCCGCCACAGTACCCAACGCGCTCACCAGCCGCGCGCCGGTGTACGTCGCACTGCGATCGAATGGCGAATTGAAAGGCAGCGCGTGGGCCGCTGAACATTCGATCATCGAAAACCTGCGGCGTGCCACTGCAATTGCCCTCGATGAAGTCGCGCCCGAAGATGTCGACGCTATCGACGCCATCGAAGTCTGTCTGACTTACGACTACAAACTGGTCGCCGTTCTCACCGGCGTGCGCCCACCCGATAACAAGGACGCCGGCATCCTCGGCATTCAACTCAGCCGAGGCACTACGATTCGCCGTTACGCGCCAACGGAACTCCTGGCGCGTAACATGTCCTTTCAAAAAGCCACGGCCGAAGCCCGCGAGGCGTTGCCGCCAGACGCATCGGGCCCGGAGGCCATCAAAACCTTCGCGGCGCATCAAATTCTCATCGACGTCGCGAATGCATCGAGTGTGCAACTCTTTCGAGGAAATGTGCTCATACCCTTCGAAGCGGTAACGAAAGACAGCGTTCGCGCGCTTGGCAATTCAATCGCTGGGTGGATGCAGGCAAATTCCGAGAAGGACGGCAACTTTCGCTACAAATACTGGCCAAGCCGCGGCGAATACAGCGATGCCAGCAATACCATTCGCCGCCTCCTGGGCACGGTCGCGGTGCAACGCTGGGCAAGTGTCGCAAACAACCCGGATCTCGACTCCCTCGCAGCCCGCAATCTGGATGCGACCCTCGCCTCTCACTACCGGCTGGAGAACAACCTCGGCTGCATCTACGACGGCGAGGCCGTGAAACTCGGCGCCGTCGGGCTCGCGCTGCTCGCGATTGTTGAATCCCCCAACCGGCAAAACTTTGCCGATCACGAAGCTGCCCTGAAGCGAACGCTCGACCACCTATGGAATAAAGATACTGGAGCGTTCCGAACGTTTCTCGTCCCGGCCGATCGCAATGACAACCAGAATTTTTATCCCGGCGAAGCGCTACTCGCATGGGGCGCGCTCTTTGCCGAATCAAATGACGCCGCGCTGCGTGACAAGATCATGAAGTCGTTCGCATACTATCGCGATTGGCATCGCAAGAACCGCAATCCCGCGTTCGTGCCGTGGCATACCCAGGCGTACGCGCTCGTATGGCAAAAAACTCGCGATGATGCGTTACGCGATTTCATCTTCGAGATGAACGACTGGCTCGTTACCACACAGCAGTGGGACAACGCGCCGTATCCGGACATGAAAGGCAGGTTCTACGCGCCGGACTTTCCCGGTTACGGCCCTCCGCACGCGTCGTCAACCGGCGTATACATGGAAGGTCTTGTCGCCGCGCACCAGGTTGCCACGGGCGCTGGCGATGCCGCGCGCGCGGAAACCTATCGACTCGCCATGCTTCGCGGACTCCGCAGCATCATGCAGCTTCAATTCGCGGATGCCGTCGACATGTACTACGTATCGCGTCGCGATATCGTTGCGGGAGGAATCCGAACGACGGAGTACAACAACGAGCTGCGCGTAGATAACGCCGCGCACAACCTGCTTGCCATCGCGTGCATTTGCAGCCAATTGCCAGCCGATCTTCTTCCCTGAATCAAATCGTCAAAGAAACGCCGGGCAAGGACTCGGCATATCGCAACCAATGCTCGAACATGAGAATCGCCCACAGCGCATGACCGTGATCGTCTTCTTCCTGAATATGGCTGTCATAAATCGCGCGAATCGCCCGGCGATTCAATAAAGCGCTGTTGCGGGACTCGTGACTCAGCACCGTCTCCAGAAAATGCTCGCGTAACTCGTTGCGAAACCAGCGGTGCAGCGGTATTGAGAAACCCTGCTTCCGTTGCCGCATGAGCTGCGGCGGCATTATTGGACCAATGGCTTTCTTCACGATGTATTTCGAAACGCGGCCGCGCAGCTTCATCGAAAAGGGCAGCGAGGCTGCAAAATCGATAATCCCATTGTCCAACAGCGGCACGCGCGCCTCCAGCGAGTGTGCCATGCTCATGCGATCCACCTTGGTCAGGATGTCGTCGGGCAAATACACGCTAAAGTCTTGCCGCAACATCTGCTGAACCGGCGGCAGCCCGCTTCCGCGATCCAGTTGCTCCTGGTATCGATCGATTCCCTCTTCGGCGATCTTCTGGGCCAGCTCAGGACCATACAACGCATTGCGCAACGCGCGCTCCAACGTCGTCTCTCTGCGTCGAAAAATTTCCATCGGTGTAAGAAAGGAATCGCTGCTGAACCGGCGAAGTTTGGCAAAGCGCGCCGATTTCGGCATCACATGAAGACCAGCGTCAATAATGCGTCGCAGCGACTGCGGCAGCGCCTGATAACGCTGCACATTTCGCGTCATATGCAGCCAGCTATAGCCGCCGAACAGTTCGTCCCCGCCATCGCCGGATAGCGCAACGGTCACCTCGCGCCGCGCGACCTGCGACACAAGCCACATCGGCAAAGCCGACGAGTCCGCAAAGGGTTCTCCAAAAAAACGCGCAAGATACGGCGCGGTATCCACCATGTCGGGCTTCAGTATCTCTTCCGTGTGATCGGTCTCGAAGTGTTCCGCGGCAATTCGCGCATACTGAAGCTCGTTCGCGTGTGCATCGTCAAATCCAATCGTAAACGTCTTTACCGGCGCGTTGCTGGTCACATGCATCATCGCCACCACGGAGCTGGAGTCGATACCCCCGCTCAGGAACGCGCCCAACGGCACCTCGCTCACGCATTGCGATTTCACAGCGTCGCTTAGCAACTCGGTATATCGCTCCGCCGCGGACCCGATAGTCCACGATGGATCGGGCTTTAGCTCCAGCGACCAGTACGGCTCGATCTTCAGCGATCCGCGCTGAAATACAAGCTTGTGCGCCGGCAACAGCTTCTTCACGTCCCGAAAAATCGTGTCGGGGGCCG
>CALEZK010000616.1 GCA_937928585.1 uncultured bacterium
TACTCAAGAAGAGTTCCGAACAGGTCTTGTGTCCAAACACCCACATAGTCAAACAGTATCCGGGAAACGGTTCAGCTACCTTGCAAAACGATATATCTTCGTCGCTCATGGGCGTGCGCCTTCCGGTTGTCGCGCAGCCGGTCGTCAATTCCGCTACGGTCAACCCTGCCGCAGCGAAAAGGATTTTTCGGAAGAAATCTCGTCTTGCAAGCGCGTGCGACTGCGTTTCAAGTGTCGTTGTCGCGGAAGTTTCTGTCGTTTGTTCAAACATTGCCGAGTTCTCCACTATTGTTTGGTAAACAAACTATTTCAAGACAACATACAATCGTCGCTAAGACATCAGGAAGCCATTCCAGGGTGCCATTCTTGCTCTGTTCTCCAGCTTGGATCATGGCATACGATAGAATTTACGGGTTAGCCGTCTATTTCTACGATTCCGGTAACCCACTGAAACTCTCCCCGCCGGACAACGAAGGAAATCGACTCATTCGATCCGGCCTTTACTTCAGCTTCGATTCCAGCAAGCGCATTGATCAACCCGTCGACACTTCGAATTTCCTGTCCATTGATTGAAATAATGCGATCACCGTTGGCGAGCCCAAGCTTAGCGAAGGGAGGCAACTCGTTGGTGCCGATCAGCGACGCGACCCAGATACCGTGAGAATCTGATGATTCGCCGGTAGCTTCACCCAATTGCACTGTCATTTCTGCTTGCGTTTTAGCATAGGTTGGAGCGTCTCTTTGCAGCAACTCTCGTGAGGTCGCAAGCACGGATAGCAGGCCTGCGCGGTCGATTTTGACTTCTCGCTCAACCTCGACCGGCGAAATAGGGCAAATTTCGGCGCGCTGTTCAACGTCTTTCAGTATATGCAGCACAATCGGTAACGTGTAGTTTGTCTGGTGCGACTTCAATGCGGCAATGAAGTCTGCTAAAGAAAGAGAATTCAAGCCTTCAATTCGAGACAGTCTGGCGTTTGATTCAATTCCTATTCTCATCAATGCGTTGCTATCGCTTAGAGTAGCGGGTGACATTGGGTATCCACGAGGTTGCTCTTGCAAACTTTCCGACTCCGCAGTTTGTAAAGCGTCGATCAAAACATGCAACCCACGCTGGAACGTATCTTGCGCGACGAGCACCTTGTGAACGGGTGGGGGGGCGAGGGGCGCGGTGAATTGCTCCGCTCGATGCGTATCGACGTATTCCCTTAACGAAGTTTTTGCCGAATCAGTGGGCGAATGATTAGGACTCCAGCCCTCCCAGAGGATTACGCTGCCATCGATCAAAATGGAGAGAACGTCCCGACTGTTTTTTGAAAGCGCAAAATCGACCATGCGCGAACCTTGCCCGCTACAAGCAATTACCTCTTCTCCTGTGGCTACGTCCCAAACATGCAATGCCGAGTCTCGACCTACAGTGAAAGCGCGCGCTCCCGTGCCGTCAAATGCAGCTTTACTGCCTGAGCGCTGGTGTCCGCTTAGACTCTGAACTATATTGCCCGTGCTTATGTCCCAAATGCGCGTAGTTCCATCGAGTGATGCGCTTATTACCCGCGATGAAGGTGCGTCGAAATTCGCGTCTAGCACTTCTTCAGTGTGACCAACGAACTGGCGCAATTCTTTACGAGTCGCGACATCCCAAAGCCGAACCGTCTTGTCGTCCGACGCTGTAAGCAGATAGTGTCCATCGGCGCTGTAACGAACGGAATTTATTTCCGCTGTATGCCCGTCTAGGGTTATGATTTCATTGCCAGTAGCTATTTCCCAAATTCGAACTTTCTGATCTTCGCCGCAAGATGCGGCATGAGCCGCGTCAGGGCTTACGTGAATATCGTTTACTAGGCCTGTGTGGCCGATGAACATTGAGATAAGGTCGCGTGATTCCACATCCAGTGCGATAGGCGTAAATCCGTCCAGTGCCAGACACAGCATTTTGCCGTCAGGACTGAAGGAGGCAGGTTTTCGCGAAACGTGCCCGCGCGTACTGAGCGCAAGCTTGGCCCGGTTTTCTTTTAGGTCTGCCACTAGCCCCAGTCCATTCCGAAACGTGATCGCAGCGACATCGGCATTCGCGCTGAATTCGCATCTGGCATCTACCTTTTGCGGATTCATCACAAGCCTACGACCCGGTGCCGAACCAACTTTCCAGACCTTGACAAAATAATCTTGCCCCGTTGTAAGAAACGTGGGTCCCGTCGGATTGGCAACAAGACCGTTCATCAGCCGACTGTGACCTTCATATACTGCGATTAAGTCGCCAGATGGTATTTTCCAAAGTCTGATGCTGCCCGCACTGGACATGCTGATGAGAAAATTATTGTCGAACGAAAAAACAAGCCCGAAGACTCCCTCGCCGTGATTTGCCTGAAACGTTCTTGTGCCGGCAGGGATTTCCCAAAGAATTATGGTTCCATCCGACCCGCTGGAGGCTAGCCGTGTCCCTGTTTGACAGGTTCGCAGTGACGAGATGGCAGAGCCATGATCTAAAACTGCCAGTTCTGAACCATTCGTGCGAGTGCATAGGACCACAGAATTCTCCCGCACAAATGCCATTCGTTGGCCATCCGGAACGAATGCGGGTTTCCTACCTCTTGCCGTAAATTCGACTTCTAGATTTTGCGAGTCTCGAATGCAAAATGTCTCTGTTGCCCCCCAAACGAGAATTTGCTCGTCAACTTCACACACGCTGATCCCTGAAGACTGCTCGGCACCCCCCGGGATCGATGCCTCGATTGCGCCAGTTTCTGCGTTCCAGCGAATTATGCTTCCATCATTCGCGAGGGACAGAATGAATCGGCCATCGTTGGTGAATACTGCTTTGCTGATCGAACTCTTGTGGCCAATGAGGCGTTTTACGGGCGCTGAGTTATCGAGGGCCCAGACGTATACGGCTCCGTCGACGCCACCGCAAACGATATGTTTGCCGTCCTTGCTGTAGGCCAATGACATGGGTCGCGTGTTGATGCTTTCGAGTGTTTTGATCAGTTCGCCGGTTTGCGCATCCCATAGGCGATTGGGGGCGTCGATACTCAAGGTGGCGATCTGCTTTCCGTCGGGCGAAAACTCTGCGACCGCACACCCTTCGATCGTAAAAAGATCTTGATAACAGCGGTTGACCATGTAGCCCCATTCCCAATTCCGGAGCGAGGGCTGCGTCTTGGCGAGCACTGCTTTGGCCGATTCAAAGTCGCGCTGTTCGATCATTCCGCTCGCGAGGCGGACTTGGGCAATGTAGGACTGTTGCTCCGCGCGTTCGCGGGATTCGTCGGCGAGGATGCGTTGGTCGCGTTCGTTGTTGCGGGCTATGACGAGTTCGGCGTTTTTCTGGTTGAGGCTGATGAGGTAGCCGGCGGTTATCACAATAATCGCGGCGGTGGCGAGGGCGCTGGTTGCGACGAGGGTTTTGTTGCGGCGCATCCAGCGTCGGAGTTGTTCTTTGAGGCTGTATTGGTATGCGCCGACGAGCGCGCCGGAGAGGAAGTTCTCGATTTCGGCGGCGAGTTCGCGGGCTGTGGCGTAACGATCCTTGCTGATTTTGCTCATGGCCTTTTTGCAGATGGCGATGAGTTCCGGAGGGGCGTCGGGTTCGTAGAGGGTAATTGGCTTGGGTTCTTGGTCGATGACTTTGTTGAGTATGTCGCCGACGCTGGAGCCGATAAAGGGGCGCGCGCCGGCGAGCAGCTCGTACAACACGGCGCCGAGAGAATATACGTCCGAACGTTCGTCAACCTCGCTCAACTGCCCGGATGCCTGTTCGGGCGGCATGTACGTCGGCGTGCCCAGCACGTGCCCATGCGTCGTGTCCTTCTGCTCGAGGGTCGTCCCCAGTCGCAGCTGCCGCAGGGTCTCTTCCATCTTGTCGAGTTCGGGGTCGCGCTCTTTGTTGGATTTCGCGAGGCCCCAATCCAGCACGACGGTTTCGCCGAATTCGCCGATCATGACGTTGCCGGGCTTGATGTCGCGGTGGATAACCCCGCGGCTGTGCGCGTAGGCGATTGCCTGGCAAAGGTCGATGA
>CALEZK010000617.1 GCA_937928585.1 uncultured bacterium
GGGTTGGGGCTGGAGTGGTCGACCGATTGATGGTGGTTACGATGATGATTACGGGCTTGAGGTGGAGCGGGGGATTGGGGAAGGCCTCGTGGGGGGGATGTGATATACTCGTTCGAATTGACTGCGGTCCGATTACGTTTCCAACCATGAAGGAATTGCACTCATGCGTATGCTTTTTACCGCGCTGCTTGCTGTGTCGTTGACTTTCGCTGCGTCGGCGGATGATGCCGGCAAGGACAAGAAATCGGCTGAGGTCGCTCCTGCCGCAGATGCGAAGTCGGTGCTGGATTTCACTGTGAACGACATCGATGGCAATCCGACGAAGCTTGGCGACAAGTTCGACGGGAAAGTGCTTTTGGTCGTGAACACTGCGTCGAAATGCGGACTCACGAAACAATACGACGATCTTGAAGCGGTGTATCAGAAGTACAAGGAAAAAGGGTTAGAGGTTGTCGCGTTCCCATCCAACGACTTTGGCAATCAGGAACCCGGCACGGACGCCGAGATCAAGTACTTCTGCTCCACTGATTACAAGGTATCTTTCCCTTTGTTTTCCAAGATTCCCGTGAAGGGCGAGAACAAGGCGCCGTTGTATGACTTCCTCACGGACAAAGAGAAGCATCCTACGACGGGTGGCGAGATCGGCTGGAACTTTACGAAATTCCTTGTGTCGCGGGACGGTCAGGTGCTTGCGCGTTTCGAGCCGAAAGTGAAGCCGACGGACGCGGAAGTGACGGCCGCAATCGAGAAGGCACTGGCGGCAGCGCCGAAGTCAGCGCAGTAAGTTTGTCATCACCTTTGACGAGTGCCGCGTTACCGAAGCGCGGCATTCGTTTTTGTTTGACTCAATTCGCACGCTTCGCTACCCTACTGGGCGAAGAGCAACCCGATTGGAGAGGTACCGAATGATGCGGTTTGCGGGGGCAATCTCGGCACTTATCGTTGCGCTGGCGCTTACCGGCTGCAACACGATGGGCCGTCAGCCCAAACTCCAGGACGCGACAATTAATCCCGCGGCGTTAAAGCCCGGCGACAGCGCCATCATTACCGTGAAGGTAGTCGATAAATACAAGATCGTGCAGCGGGTCGTCGCTACGGTGGCAGAGGATCAGCGCATGAAGTTCAAGCTGCGCGACGACGGCACCGCGCCGGACGAAAAGGCCGGCGATGGTGTGTGGTCGTATGCCGTGAAGGTGCCGTTCATGGCGCCCCCCGGCAGTTTCACCCTCGAAATGACCGCATACAACGCGAAGGGCGAGGCCATTTCCGTGCGCACGAGCGGAAAAGAGACGGGCCCATTGAGCGCGACGTGTACGTGGGTGATCGAATATCCGCCTGATGGATCCGTGCCGGCGCCGGATGCCGCCGAAGCGGCGCCGCCCGCGCCTCCGGCCCAAGAGCCGGTGCAGTAGGTCTTCTCATGCTTGCGACGTTGCTGGTGGCTTTCGCCGCCGCGCCGGACGTGTTCATTATTTCGGTGGACACATTGCGCGCGGATCGTCTGGGATGCTATGGGCATTCCTCGCCGACTTCACCAAACCTGGATGCGTTCGCCAAGGACGCGCTGCTATTCGAAGACTGCGTTGCGGAAGTTCCGCTGACTTCGCCGTCCTTCGGCGCGATGATGACCTCGCGGTATCCGCGCATGAACGGCGCGGCGCGAAACGGGTTGCCGTTGCCCGGCGATGTGCCTACGCTGACCGAGCAGTTCAAGAACGCGGGATACCAAACGGCCTGTGTCACCAGCAACTGGACCTTGAAGGCCGATCTCTCGGGTTTGCATCGCGGGTTCGATCAATACGATGACGGCTTCAATAAGAAGCGCTGGGGCTTTCTCAAATCCGAGCGTTACGCGGATGAAGTCACGCGCCTGGCGTTGGAGATGATCGAGAAGCGCGATCCCGCGAAACCGATGTTCGCGTGGTTTCACTACTCCGATCCGCACGCGCCGTACCGGTTTCACAACGGATTGAATCCTTCGGGCAAAGCGTTGCGAAAACTTTCCGATGAAGAAGCGACGCGCGCGCGCTACGATTCCGAGATCGCGCATACGGACGATCACCTTGGAAAACTGTTTGCCGCGCTGCCCAAAGAAAACGTGATCGTACTTTTTGTCGCGGACCATGGCGAAAGCCTGCATGAGCATGACTATCTCGGGCACGGCCGGAGAATCTATCAGAACAACATGCACATTCCGCTGATACTGCGCGGGCCTGGCGTTGCGCCGGGTCGATCCAATGCGCCGGTTCGCATGATCGACGTCGCGCCGACCCTTCTGAAACTCGCAGGACTTCCGCCACTGCCCCAAGCGCTGGGATATGACATTTTGAATGATGAAGTTCCGGCGGATCGCCCCCGCGTGTTTGAGACTTATGGCGGCGCGGTGCCGGGCGTGCCCGGCGCGAAGACGATGATGGCGTCGCGTCCGCCGATGCGGCAAGGCGTGATCCGCGACGGCTGGAAACTTGTCGTTGGCGGGCCGGAGCCGGAGCTATTCAATCTCACAGAAGATCCGGCGGAACTGAAGAACCTTTACGCGGAAGAACCTGAACGGGCTGACGCATTGCGCGCGCAGATTCTCGCTTGGGATGAAAGCGTTCAGAAAGGCACCGCGGAAGCGGCGGACCTCAGCCAAGAAGACGTGGACGCGTTAAAGAGCCTTGGCTATGTTGAATGAGGGGTCTTTGACGAAGGGCATCGGATCGATAGCCTTGTCGTTCTGACGCACTTCAAAGTGCAGGTGCGGACCCGTCGAGCGTCCGGTGGAGCCTACCTTCGCGATGGGGGTGTCTTTGGTCACCACATCGCCGGCCTTTACCAGGGTTTCCGACGCGTGCGCGTATAGCGTCTCAAGCCCGTTGGGATGTTCGACGACCACCACGTTTCCGTGGCCGCCATCATAGCCCGCGGATTTCACCGTTCCGGCCATGAACGGATAGATCTCCGTTCCAGCGGCAGCAGCGATGTCGATACCCTGATGGAATTGCGGTTTGCCCGAGAATGGATCGCTCCGCACGCCAAAGCCCGAAGTGAAACGGCCCGCGCCCGCGAGTAGCGTCGACCAGGGACTCGATGCCGCTACTTCGTCTTCAAGCCGCACAGAGCCCGGTTCCAGAATCGACTGCATCAGGGCCGTCAGATCGACCGCCTTCGTGGGCGCGACTTCTTCCGCTTCGGTGTGGCGCGGTTTCGTATGCGGATGCACGTGAACCATCGGACGCGCATTGGACAGACGTGTGAACAGCGGTCGCGCCGGGCTGATTGCGCCACCGCGCGCGCCTTCGGCGGGCTTGAGTAGCGCGGCGGATTGGACGGCTTCCGCGACCGGGGCTGTGGCCGGCGCTGCCGCTGGCATCGGCGGTCCGAGTGTCGGTGCGACTTTCGCGATGCGCGGTTCGAGAGGCCGAGGCGCTGCGCTTGCGTGACGCAGTACGCCGAGATCCAGGGATTGCCCCACGGACAATCTGTTCGCGTTGCGGAGGTTGTTGGCGGAAGCTACCTGCTGGACGGCCTGGTTGATCGCGTTTTTGGTGGGCTTCACGCCGCTTGCCTGCAAGGCGTCTTCGCAGATGCGCCAGAGCGACTCGCCCTTTTGCACGGTATGGCTGGCAGGTTTTGACGCGACTGCGGCGCGGGTTCGCGCCTTGAGGAATTCTCTGAATTCGACCGTTCCGCGAAATGGCAACGTTGTTGGCAATTTCGGTTCGCCCGGAATCGGCACCATATCCGGGTTCAACGGTTGAATGACCATGCGCAACTCCTGCCTTCGGTGAAGCTTCCCCGGCGTCGTTGAGCAAGTGCTATGCCCAAGCGCGCGATGTTCTGTAAGTCTATTGGCGGTAGTCGCTTGTGGAATTGGTGCGAGAGCGCCTTGTGGCCAACTGGCGGAAGGTTCTTCCCGCAGCCCGGCGAATACTGCCGGGCGCAGCTTATTTTTCCTGGATGGCGAAGAGGCGGCAGGCGCTGGAATCGATGCCGCGAATGTTCAACGGAACGGCCATGAGGTAGAAGTCGGAACGGGTCAACGCGGCGCCGTTCGCCGGGAACTCGACGAGTAGGGTGTCCCGGCTCAGCATTACATCGTGAAACTCACGTCCCGCCTCGAGGGAGGTGTCACCGAAATTGATCGTATGCTCGAAGACGAACAGTTTGAGTCCAAACCCCGCGAAATAGTGGACGCACTCGAGATCGATAAACAGCGGGCGACGCGCAGTGTCGTTGCGCACGTACAACACCTCGATCTTGCCCCGTTTGGACTCAAGCTGCGGCTGGACATGCGCGAGCGTGACGCTGGGCGCATCGTCCGGGATGTTCGTCGTGAGGAGAGCCGCAGGCCCCATGAAATGAGTGAGCGGATAGTCTGTGCAGGTTTTTCCCTTGAAATAGAAATGCACCGGCGACTCGATGTGGGTGCCTACGTGGGTATGCGTGTTTACGATGTCGTATTTCAGCGTGCCATCCGCCAGGCGCCCTTCTTTGACCTCGAAGGGCCTGCCTTCGTTCAACTGATTCGGAATAATGCCCATGGAGAGGTCGATGAGGTCGAATCGAGAGAAGTCGATTGTAAACACGTTAAGGGGACTCCGTCTGGGTGAAGGTAGGGTCACCGCGAAAACATACCATGGCATACGGTATACTCGATTCCCGTATTGCGCAAGATCACCCGGCTAAATGAACTGAATATCATGTCCAGCATTGGCAAATACACCGACAAAGCGACGCCGCCGCGAAACGACGCCTGGCGCATGTTCGATCGTATCGCTCACCGCTACGATTTTTTGAATCATGTGTTGTCGATGCGGCGGGATGTTGCGTGGCGCAAGCGCCTTTCGGATTTGCTGCCGTCCCGTAATGATCTTCGGGTGCTTGATCTCGCTACGGGCACGGGCGACGTTTTGCTGGCATTGCGATCCGATTGCGCGCGCGTGCGCAGCGGCATTGGCGTGGACATGGCGGCGAAGATGCTTGCGCTGGGCAAGCAGAAGTTTGAAGACACGGGCCATGCGACGGCGCTGCGCATGGTGCGCGGGGACGCGACTTGCCTGGCGATAGCGAGCGATAGGTTTGACGTGGTTACGAATTCGTTCGGCATACGCAATGTTTCAGATGTCGATGCCGCTTTGCGCGAGATGCGCCGCGTGCTTAAACCCGGCGGACGCGCGTTGATTCTTGAGTTCTCGCTTCCTTCGAATGCTATTCTCCGTTGGGGGTATCTGCTTTATTTCCGGCACGTGCTGCCGCATATTGGCGGCATCGTTTCCGGCGATTCGTATGCGTACCGGTATCTCAATCAAACGGTCGAGACGTTTCCGTATGGCGATGCATTCTGCGAGCGGATGCGCGCGGCGGGATTCCGCGATGTCGCGTTCCACCCGCTGACGCTGGGCATTGCGATGATCTACCAGGGCGACCGGTAGCGTGCGCGCGTCATGACGCCTTACCTTTATCCGGACGTTGTCGAGCCTTCGCTCGCGAAGAAGGCTTTGGCTACTTTGCTCAAGCAGGCTTTCGAATCCACTTCGTCCAGCGGGAAGCCGCGGCGCGTTGTCCGTTGCGAAGTTCCGGTAGATGGCATCGAGCCGCTTGCGTGGCTCGAATCGCAGGGCAACCGGTCGCGCGGGTACTGGTGCGATCGGGAGCGTGAGTTTGAACTCGCGGGCGTGGGCACTGCGGACATCATCACCGCGGAAGTGCTGACCGACTATGACGCGCTGTTTGAACATTTGCGCGGCTGCATCGCGCAGGTCCATCCTCACCTTCATTACTACGGCGGGATGCGTTTTAATCTTACCGTGCCGCCCGCGCAACAGTGGCTGCCGTTTGGCGCCTACCGTTTTGTGTTGCCGCGGTTTGAGGTGTTGGCGCGCGGCGATCAGGCCTATTTGGCGTGCAACGCGATACTTTCCGATCACGAAGGCGATTTGCTGACTAAGATTCTGGATGCGCTTGATGCCATGCCGTTTCCAGGCGATGGCGGCTCTGCTTATGTTGCCCATGCGCAATCGCGCGCGGATTCGCCCGGCGCGGCGTTGTGGAACGAGCAAATCAACCGAACGCTCGCGGAGATTCGGCGAGGGCCGATCGAGAAAGTTGTGCTTGCGCGGGAAACGTCCTTCACCTTCGCGGAGCCGGTCGATCCGATTGCGTTGCTGCGCCGTCTCGGCGAATCCGCGTCGCACGCGTATCGATTCTGTTTTCAGCCGAAACCCGGCGCGGCGTTTATCGGCATTTCGCCGGAACGCTTATACAAACGGCAGGATCGATTTGTGCGCACCGAAGCTGTTGCGGGCACGTGCCGCGCGAACGGCAATGAAGAAGAGGATGCGGCGCTTGCGCGCGGCCTGCTGGCCAGCGAGAAGAACCTTCGAGAGCATCGACACGTTATCGACGCCATACGCAACGAGCTCTCCGCGAGGTGCAATGCGGTGCACGTGCAATCCGAGGTTTCCGTGTTGCG
>CALEZK010000618.1 GCA_937928585.1 uncultured bacterium
GCGCGTGTGACGGCCGTTCTGCATTACGACGGCAAGCGTGAATGCGGACGCTAGGGATCTACGCCGTCTTGTTTTTTCAGCCAGGTTACGGATTCCACGGCGATTGCGGCGAGGTCGGCGTCACGTTCGGTGGCGACCGAGAGAAACGCGGTGTAACCAACATCATTCAGCATTTGCAGCAGTGCCTCGATTCCTGAATCGCCTTTGGTAAGCGAGACCTCTTCCCCCGGTTCGAGGATGGAGCCACGCACGGCATCGCGCGCTTGCACGTGCGCGATTGCACGGGATAGGCCGCCAAAACCCGAGAGCGGATCGTGGCCGCGTGCTACCAGCGCGGCGGGATCGTAGTTGACGCGCGCACCTTCGCTCTTGACGTCTGCGAGGACCTGCGCCAGCCGCTCCGCGCTGTCTCTTCCAGTAGTGACAGCGAGCCGAACGTCTCGCTCCAGGGCGTAGTTCGCCAAGTCGCGCAGCGCGCCGGTGAATTCGGAGTATGCCTGGGTGCCATTCTCGGGGGCTGCACCCGGCTCGACACAGAGTAGCGGACAACGCAGTTCGACGCACAGATCGAGCATGGCGCGTGTTCGGTTCATGCGTTCATCCATGCTGGCTGGATCGGCAAAACCACCGAGCGCGCCCCACAGCGATGGGACTTCGAATCCGAATGATTCGATATAGTCAGCGAACTCTTCTCTCCCACTCCCGGTGAGTTCCTTTGGATCCAGTTCCGTGTCCACAACGCGAAGCTGAAGGCCTTGTACGCCAATCGCTAAACAGCGTTGAATGTCCTTTTTCAGACTACCGGTGCCGAGAGTTCCGAGGCAGATTGCTACTTTCATGCGTATACTTGTCCGTGGTTGAATTGCGCGACGCGGGGGTCAGTTCAGGGCGCGCAGCGCGATTGTGGTTTCCGCAATACGTTTTCGGTACGCGAGCAGGAGATCGAAATCGATTTCGTACTCGCGGGTGTGTCGCGTTATCTCGTCGATAACACCGATTTGCCATCCTACCACCTTTGCGATGGCTTCGCTAATCAACGCTTCGGCTTCCTCTGCCTGACGCACGTGACCGGCTGCGCGAACGCGGCGCGCCTCTTCGCGCAGCAGGTGGAACGCACGGTAGTCTTCAACGCCGTCGCGATCGGCCTGCCACCTGCGAGACGGCACGACGAATTCGTTTGTCTGATAGACTGCGGACCAATCGCCGCCTTGCACGGGCCACCAGGTGTCCTCGCCGCGATACACCCAATAGCCGGCGCCTTCGGTGCCGAAATGCCAGGCTAGCCACGCGTAAGTTCGGTAATACCCGAGCGGCAACAGATCTTTGCCGGGGCCGGTGGCTTCGTATGCCCAGAAGTGTTTCGCGTTGTCCTGGAACCATTTGACCAAGGCGGGGTCTCGTTTGAGTATGTTCATTTCCGGCTGCCACACGTCGATCAGGTCTTTGAACTCCTCGACAAAAGCGACGCGGGTTGCGCCCGCGGGGTCGGTGTAATTTTGTGCGCGCGGCTCGGCGGCTTTGATGCGTTCGCAGAATGCTTTGAACTGGGGGATGTATTCGAAGCCCGTGTTCCACGGTTCATCGAGGGGATAGAAGGCCCATTGTTCATAGGGAAATCCCATGGGATCCAGATGACGGTTCATCTCATGTATTGCGGTACGAAGACCGCGGATGTGCAGGTCGCTGCCCTCCTCCGGTGCATCGCCTGGCCATTTCAAAGGCGCCGGCGCGCCCCAAAGCAGAAAGAAATGACTCGGCACCCGTTGCATTTCTGCGTCGAACGCGGTCCAGTCAACGGGGCTTGCAAGTGCGCCATTTTCATCAACCGGAATGGTCGGCAGGGTTGGGCCATAGATCACGTTGATTCCGTGATCGATCATATCGCGCACGGCCTGATCCGACGCTTGCGCGGAGGCAAAGCTGCTCCAGTTTATTTTGCGATACACGGTACCCGGAAGCGCAATCGGCAATACGGTAATTTCGACGGGAACGGAATACACCGTTGAGTCCATGCCGAGCGCTTTGAGGTATAGCGTAACGGGATGAGCGCCCTGAGGAAGCCCGTGGGTATTGATCGTCAGCCAGAGTTGCCGCGATTCGCCGGGTGGTACGGTGATGCTGCGGGAAAGATCCAGTTCGGGCAGGGCATCCCAAACTTGCGCACCGGACGCGGTTTGAACGGGCAATAGTCTGCGAAGCGTAATGGAACGCGCCAATTCGGGATCACCCTCTGGTTTGCCCTGGCCTAATTTCGGCGGGAAGAACTGGGCGCGCACATCGATGGAGGCGCCGGTTGGATTAAACAACGACAGCGCGACATCCTCGAACTCGTTTTGATATGCGGTGACTTTGATGGCGCCATCCGATACGTGAGGCTTCCCCTGCAGCGGATCAAAAGAATCCCAAGGGTTGTCATCTACGGACACCATGAACGGCAACCCAAGGGGGGTTCGGCTTTGCGCGATTGTTTGTTGAATGGCGCGGAATCTGTCCGCGCTTTTCCTGAACCGAGAAGATGCGTCTGCCCGCGCGGCAGCGGACACACCAGACTTTTTCATTGCGCGCAGGCGGGATTTTTCGGCGATCAGCGAATCCAAGAGCGATACCAAGAAGTGCGATTTATCGAGCCCCAGAGAAAGATCCACCTCTGAATCCAATGCAGA
>CALEZK010000619.1 GCA_937928585.1 uncultured bacterium
AACCCTTTCTTTCCGCGCGTCGATTGGTTTCATTCCCAAGTTCCGCCAGGATCGCAAGTGATTGCTGGAACAGAGTTTATGGCAGTCCCTTTTCTGACCGCATTGCTATACCACGTTTTTGGCGAGTATAACTGGGTTGGCAGGCTCGTTCCTATTCTCTTCTCACTGCTGGGTCTTTACTTTTTCTACCGGTTAGCGAATCGTATCTACGGAGAAAAAGCCGCCGCCGCTGCCACGATCTTGTTGGGCGTGATGCCGTATTACCTCTATTGCGGGCGTAGCGCAATGCCGGAGTCATTTGCGATAGGGATGGCCTGTGGTGCACTTTTATACTACGAGGAGTGGTTAGAGCGCAGGTCCGCAGCTGTCTTCGCGCTTGCCTGGGTGTGTACGGTCCTCATGTTGGTTGGGAAACCGCAACTAGGCGTCCTCGTTGTTGCCTTCGCATACCTCACGTTTCGCCACTTACGCACAAAGGCGTTTCAGGATCGTGGCGTGTACGCCTTTTTGTTTGCAACAGCGACGCCTACGCTAGCTTACGCATATTGGAGCTGGTTCGTTTTAGGGCGTATCACCTCGATCTCTTGGGGTGATGGATCAATGCATTTTGCCCACGCGCGGTGGCTATCAGATTTGTCTTACTACCAACAAATCGCCATGTCGATCTGGAGGTGGAGCGCGACGCCGCTTGTGTGTATATTGGGGGGCATAGGTGCTGCTGTATCCATGGCTCGGCGCAGTGGATTTGCGCTCGCTTGGCTCGCGTCTGCGGGATTGCTTTTCGTCGTCATGCCGGGCGCATGCCAGACTAATGGATACTACCAGATAATACTAGAGCCGCCCTTGGCATTACTGGCTGCAATAGCATTCGCCGGAATGTCGACCTACAAATGGCCGCGTATTATCGCGGGCGTAGCGGTTGCCGGTGCCGTCGGCAATTGCCTATACGTCGCGGCCGCAATGTATCGTCCCGACTACGAGCAATTACGCGATTGCGGTGAGTGGATTCGTGAAAATACCCCCGAGGATTCTCGCGTACTTGTCGCTGAACAAAGCTCGACCACGTTATACTTCGCCGACAGAAGCGGTTGGGCTAGTTGGCCCAAATCCCACAACGTTCAGCCAGTTTTTGACGCCGGGTTTATCCAGCAAACCCGCGATTGGGGCGCAACTGTAATTGCCATTCCCCATGCTTGGTTTGACGATGGCAACTACCGCGATTTCGATGTGCTTCGTGACTCACTATACGACACGTTTCGCTGTATCAAGGAACCGAACTTCTCAGTTTTTCTTATGGAGCTACCCGCCGATCTTACTTTACCGACAGATGGACTCGTACAGTTTGGTCTGCCATCTGCACGAAAATACCTGCGAGGAACGTGGGGGCCTGATCGGATCTCCTCCAAAGGATGGTCCTTCACATCGCTTGGCCCTGGCAACGCAGCGCAAATTCGGTTTGTAACAACTGGGGCGAGAGAGATAAGACTCCTAGTTTCAAGCCCGCTTCAGAATCAAACCTTGCGGTATTTCGTGAATGAAAGTCATGGGGGAACGTTTCTCATTGATCAAGCAAACAGCAATGTCAAATTATCAATAGATAAACTGCCTCTGTTATCCGCAGACGGAGTATATACCATTACTTTGCACGTGACTAAACAAGATGCGGGTCGAGTCGGATTATTCTTGCACCAGCTGGAATTGATTCGATTCTGAGAGCGGGAATGCATTTGAGAGCATGCAAGTTTCTGCACCGCACCTCAGCACGACGGACGATGAACCCTAGAGTGCTTCCTTTCCAAAAAGTTGAGTAAGCAGATATGTCTTTGCAGGCTAAAGGCCCTGGTGTTACCGCGTATCCAAACGCCTCCAGCATATGATTCATGCTTAAGACTGATCAAAGCTCGGAATCTTTAACTGTTCGCCATTCTTACGGGAGGACTTGTGGGCGACGATTCCGGGGACGCAGTAGGCGAGGGCTTCGTAGAGGTTTGTGGCGGGTTCGCGGTCTTCGAGGAGGGCCATGATGAACTCATTGGTGAGGAAGGGGTGCGAACTGCCGTGACCGGTATCTTTTCGCATGGATTCGGGGAGCATGGGAAAGTAATCGGGCAAGGTGGTGATGTGTTCGTTGGGCAATTGCATGGAGTAAGGTTGGCCGCCTGATCCTTGCATGTAGAGGGCGGACTGTGTGCCGAACCATTGCGCGCGTTCGCCGTGCGCATGGAGCTTCCATCCGACGTTGCAGCGAAACGGTTTTCCCTTGTCGGTTACGAACATGCCGGTTTCGTTGAAATAGGGGTTCTTGTAAGCGTTGTCTTTCAGGACTTTCTCGTCATCCCCCCAGCCGATACACGAAACCTGGCGAAGGCGTTCGCCGGTGACGCCGACGAGGAACGCCGTGGAATGCGTTGGATAGAGCATTGGGGGGTAGCCATATCGCCAGGTGCGTTTTCCTTCGTAGTACCAGAGTGCGTCGCGCTCTTCCTGGCTGCGCATCGGGTGATAGTACTCCGCTTCGGAATACACGAGTTCCCCAAAGAGTCCGGCGGCGTACATGCGTCGGGCCGTGATGGTTTCCCATCGGAAGTACGTCGTTTCGGCGGTCATATACTTCAACCCCGTGCGCTCCTTGGCCCGTTTCAGCTTTGCCG
>CALEZK010000620.1 GCA_937928585.1 uncultured bacterium
CAGACTACGCTATACGCGAAAAGCCAGGCGTCGCCCTGGAGCCGGACCGCGATTATCAACGACGTATCAACGATTACGGCCCCAACGCCGCAAATTGTGGGCGATCTAAAATACACCTTTGCGTCGTGGTCCGATGGCGGCCTCGCTGCGCACAATATTCACATCCCGGCCACCGACACCACGTACACGGCCACATTCAATACGAATAATCGCCCAACCATAAACACGATAGGCAATAAGGTCATAAACGAAGGTGAGACCCTTCAGTTCACCATTTCCGGCGGCGACGTTGACGGCACCCCGCCGACCTTCTCCATGACGGGGCAACCCTGGGACGCGACGCTGACTAATCATGGTGATGGTTCCGCCACGTTCAATTGGTCCGCGGAATTCGATGACGCCGCCATTTTTACCAATGTTATTTTCACCGCCAGAGACGCCGCCGATGTCACCTGGACCGCAACGCGGATAATCTCGATCACGGTCAATGACGTGAATCGCGCACCTGTCCTCGCATCCGTCGGCAACAAGTCTGTGGACGAAAATGCGCCGCTGCAATTTAACGTTTCCGCAACCGATCCCGATGGCACAACACCCGTTTTGTCCGCTACCGGAGTTCCAAGCGGCGCCTCGTTCACGAATAACGGCAATGGGACTGGTTCGTTCTCCTGGACACCCGGCTTTGATGCGCAAGGACCGTACAACGTCATGATTATCGCCACCGATGCCGCATCAAGCGTTATCACCGACACCGAAGCGATTACAATAACGGTGAACAACGTCAATCGACCGCCAGTGCTTGCGGCGATTGGCGGTAAGAGTGTTGACGAAAATGCACTCCTGCAGTTCAATGTCTCCGCCACGGATCCGGCTGGAAACACACCGACGTTCTCGGCCTCGAACCTTCCTCAAGGTGCATCACTGTCGAATAACGGCAACGGCACAGCCACCTTCTCGTGGACACCCAGCTATACGAACGCTGGCAGCTATCCGAACATCTCCATAACCGCATCTGACGGACAGTCCCCGCCGCTGACCGATTCCGAGGCCTTTACCATCACGGTAAATAACGTAAACCGTGCGCCGGCAGTCGCGCCCGTGTCGCCGCAAACGGTCGACGAAGACGAACTGCTGCAATTTAATGTTTCAGCGAGCGATCCGGACGGCACCACACCGACCCTGTCCGCCACGAACCTGCCAAACGGCGCCTCGTTCACAGACAATGGCAACGCCACCGGCACATTCTCGTGGCAACCCACGTACGACGACGGAGGAACCTATCCTGGCATAACTATCGTAGCCGCGGACTCCGAAGCGCCGGCGACCACCGGCCAAACGAGTTTTGCAATCACCGTAATCGATGTCGATCGGGTCCCGACGTTCGAACCGGTCTCAAATGTCACCGCCACGGAATTGGATACCGTTGAATTTAACGTAAGTGCGACAGATCCCGATGGCGCTGCAGTAACGCTAGCCGCGACGAGCCTCCCGGAAGGCGCGACCTTCACCGACAATGGCGATGGAACAGGCACCTTCTTCTGGCCTACAACCTATGAATCCGCAACCGGTTCTCCGTATGTCGTCGGCTTCACTGCAGACGATGGCAGCGGTCAGGGAATTGCCTCCTGCGTAATCACGGTCAACAACCTCAACCGTCCCGTCGCGTTGAATCCCATCGGCTCAAAGTCCGTTCTCGAAGGGGAATTGCTTTCGTTCACCGTTAGCGCAACCGACCCTGATGGCTACATGGAAATCGAGGCGATTGACCTCCCGCCCGGAGCGACTTGGGGCGACATCAACCTTGGCGCATACGCGTTCTTCTGGACTCCGGGCCTGAACGCGTCCGAAAACTCTCCATACTCCGTCACTTTCCGCGCGACGGACGGCGAGACCGAACAATCGGAAACAATTCAGATCGAGGTTGTTGATGTTGTTGGCCCCGGCACGATTACTGTTACGCGGCCCAAGAGCGGTCTGAACCATCAACTCGGCGAAGGCAAACTGAAGGTTAAGTGGAGTTCGACGGGCGCTATTGGCAAAAAAGTGGAAATCGAGCTCTGGCGCAATGGCGCCTTGGTTCAGAAAATCAAGAATTCACCGAATGATGGGAATTTCAACTGGGACGCGCCACTCGATACGCCCACGGGTAACGGCTATTCGATAGTCGTGCGCTCCAAAAAGAATCCATTGATCTCCGGACAAAGTAGCGGTACGTTTAGAATCTCCGCAGCTGCAAAAAGCGGAAAATAGAATGCGCCGCCAGTGCGGTGGCGCCGCGCTGAGAGGATTACTGCATGCTATTCGCTGGAGAAGGCCGCGCGGACATCACTCCGCCGAACGGAACCGTACTCGCCGGGTTTCATTTCA
Source organism: uncultured bacterium (assembly GCA_937928585.1). Classification (GTDB taxonomy): domain Bacteria; phylum Hydrogenedentota; class Hydrogenedentia; order Hydrogenedentales; family SLHB01; genus JABWCD01. Next base: position 2,368 of record CALEZK010000620.1, read on the forward strand.
CACCCGGAAATGAGCGGGTTGTTACTGGCGTTCGCCAGCCGCCGCAAACGCGGGCACTCGCGCTTCGCGTAGGTGAGTCCACCGCCCTCATCCTCTCGCTCGAAATACTCGCCGTATCACAGGAATTCACCAAGTCCCTGCAGCAACGCATCGCGCTCAAGACAGGCGTGAAGGCGGACCACATTCGCGTATGCGCTACCCACACCCACAGCATGCCCACGTTCCGGGAGTTCCTCCAGTGGGGTTCCGTTTCAAAATCTTACATGGAACTCGTCGCCGAGCGCACCGAAGCCGCGGCCGTGGCCGCCATCGCGGATCTCTCGGAAGCCGACTGCTATTTCGGCACCCAGAATGTCACCGGCGGCAACTTTAATCGCACAACGCCGAATTGGAAAACGGACGAAGCTTTCACCGCGGAATCAACCGATGATGAACGATGGTTGGACACGCGCCTGCAGGCGCTCTACTTTCAGCGGGCGGACGGCAAGCGTCCGTTACTCTGGTATCCCTTCTCCGCGCACCCTGTCGTATTCGGCGATGGAAATGCGGGGCCGGACTGGCCTGGCATTGTTGCATCGCGCATTTCCGGCGCTGACGGCGCCGAGCCCGGCTATCTGCAAGGACACATCGGCGATGTAAACCCCGGCGACGGCACACCCTGGATTGGCGACCCCGAAGAAACTGCGTCCGCCATTGCGCCAGCCCTTCACTTCGCCACCGGGCACGGCGACATCGTCGAAGTGGACGCCTTGCGCATCGTAAACGGAACGGCTTTGCTTCCGTACGATCTGGATCGATTCAAAAAACAACGTGAAACTTACGCCGCGGATCCAGCCAAGTGCGCAGACGGGGAATGGGTGGACGCAGGTTTTGCAAAGGCGTGGAGTGAAGAGGCTGCAAAGTGGGATCTGTCCGTAACGGCCTATTCCGCGCCGATCAGCGCAATGCGCCTCGGTTCGCTCTTGCTCTTGTTTCATCCCTCGGAGTTATACAGCTACTACGGCATCAAGCTTCGCGTGAGCGCCCCAACTCCGAACGTACTCGTCGTCGGCTACTGCGATGATTTCGTAGGCTACCTCACCGATCCCAAGGCGTACACAAACGGCGAATACGCTGCGGTGGTCGTCCCCAAAATCCTGGGGCTGCCGCCGTTCTCCGAAGACGCCGCGCGCCGGTTCACAAACCAGTGCCAGGAACTCTTAAACAAACTCGCATAGCCTTTAGTCCGCATTCGCGCGTTTCAGTCGCTCTTCCCATATGCGCGCAGCGCCGGCATAAATCTCGACCAACTCGCCTTTCTTCACCGGATCGTCGTGTTTCACGCGCGCGATTCGCTCGTTAGTCCAATCCAGCAGAAACTGAACCGCTGTTCGGCTGATGCGACTCTTTTTCCGGCCTATCTCCACGTAGAACGGTGCGGTGGACGCGAATCGAAACGTCTTGGGATTGTCTGTGATACAGCGCACCATGAACCAGCCGCTTTCGTCGAAGTGAAGCGTCCCCAACGAGCCCGATTTTTTCCATACGTCAAACGGCACGCTGTGGTGCAACGCACCGTTTTTTATCACTTCAATATAGGGAATGGTCTCCTGCGCAATGATCTCGGCGGAAATCGCGATCGAAATCTCTTTTCCATCTCGAAACACTTCGCCCGGATAAGCGTCATTCGCCTTTACCATCAGCATGGGCCCATTGGTCACGAACGAACGGCCACTTTTTAATCCATCCCACCACGCATCCCATTTAATCGGACCATCCAAGTGCACATAAACGCGGTTATACCCGACCGGATTCGGCAGTACGCCCGACGCGCTACCCGCTGAGGGCGGTATTCGCAACCCCGCGTTCAAAATGCTGTAGTAAATCTCTTGTGACCAATATCCGTTTCCCCGTGGCGCCGGTAGCCGAACCGTGGCTCGCGGCCTACCCCACGCTTCGCTCTCGTACATGCTGCTTCGGCACATGTGATTGTTCGCAAGGCCAATGGAATCCCCGATTCCATAGGCGAGCGCCGCCGGCACGTCCCACCAGAAGGGCTTCTCCAAATCTACCCAGGCCTTGCTTTCGCTATCGCCCTCGCGGCGCATTCCTCCTGCAAAGGGAACAGGGTAATCCTTGTCATACCCCGTGATCTCCAAAGGACGGTCCAAATTAAAGTAAAGGAACGCGCCACCGTTACGTTCATCTTCCCCACCCATCAAGTGGTAAAACCGATTCGAGTCGAACTGCCGCAGCGATGGTTCCGGTAGCGGCCTATCTTTCCAGTAGTTTCGCGTATTCCACCACGTAATCACTGGGGCCACATGTAAATCTTCGGCAAGCATCAGTGCCTCGATTTGCTCAGGCGCACGATGCACGTGAAGATCGCCCGGCCACCAACCACGTGCAGGCATGTCCACAATGCGCGCGAGTTGGACATGCACGGCACCGCCAGTGGCATCGACGCGCACCGCGCCGCTTACTCGCGTGTACTCAGGCCCCTTCTCTATCGTGTAACGGTAATAGCCTTCGGGCACTTCAACAGTGGCATCACCCGGAATCACGAAGTGATCGTGCCAATTCGGATATGCAGTAACCTTGACGGGTTTGCCATCCCAATCGCTCAGATGAATCCGCGCAGGCACGGCCTCTTCGCCCTCGGTCAACCGAACTTCGATGGCAAGTAATGCCGCACCAGATTGCAAGGAGCAAAGGGCCAACAACATGCAGGTGAAAATTCTCATGAGTCCCGAGTCCCCATCTGTCTTATACGGGCACAAAAAAATTGCTCCGAACGTGTTGAGGACTATACTGTAGCGCCGGGCACTTTTCGATACGGACAAACGAGGGGGCTGTTGTGTCTGCTAACGCGTCTGGGCCGCAGTTAGAACGTACCATCGGTTTGGTTGGCGCTGTTGCGCTTGTCATCGGCGGGGTAATTGGCGCCGGCATCTACGCCTTAATCGGCTCGATAGGCGCAAAAGCCGGCTACGCAACATGGCTCGCGTTCCTGATCGCCATGTTCGCTTCAATCGCTGGCGCGATCCCTGTCATTCAGGTGGCTTCCTCCATGCCAAGGGCTGGGGCAGGCTATCTGTTCACAAGCCGGCTGCTCTTTCCACTGGCGGGGACCGTATCGTCCGGGCTCATACTTCTCGCGGGCGCAAGCTCCACTGCCCTCACCATCGTTGCCCTGACAACCTATTTGCCGCCTTCACTGACTTTCGGCGTTCCGCTACATCTCGTCGGTATCGGGATTCTGATCGTTTTTTACTTGATCATGCTCTGCGGACTTCAATTGGCCATGGGGCTGCAAGTGATCATGGTCGCGCAAATGCTCGTCGCGCTCGGCATCTACGCACTGGCCGGTCTCTATCACACCCCCTTGGAATTCTCGACCGTGCCCCGCCAAGGGGCAGGTCAGTTCTTCATGGCCGTCGTGCTGTGTTACAACGCGTGTATGGGATTTCAGGTCCTGGCGGAGATGGGAGAAGAGATTCACCACCCGAAACGCACCATTCCGCTCGCGCTCCTGATCGGTGGCGTTGTCGTCACACTGATCTACATTTCAGTCGGCATGGTCCTCGTCAATTCGCTTCCCTACACCGCAGAAAACTATGACCCCGACAACGCCCCAATCAATGCGAGCGCCCTCTTGTTCCTCCCCGCTTCCGTCGTCGCGTTCATCAATTTCGGTTCGCTTACCGCCGGCCTAACTTCCCTCAACGCTGCGGCGGTGGCGCTGCCCCGCGAATTGTTCGCGCAATCCCGCGATGGAATACTCCCCGCGGCATTAAGTCGCGTTGGTGCGCGCAGTCACGCGCCGCTCGCAGCCACCAGCACATTCTTTGGGTTGCTCATATTCATGGTCTTTCTAAACATGGATCAGGACTTCTATGGTCTCACTGCCGCACTGGGAATCCAAATGATAACTTCCGCCATGTGCATCGCTTCGCTGCGCCTGCCGCGCAAATACCCCAAACTCTATCGCGAAGCGTACGTTGTCTTTCCCGTGTGGCTCCTGTGGCTTTGCACGATTGCATCGATTCTTACAACGATACTCTTCGGAGTAATTGTCGCCATGGAACGATCGTCCGTTGTAGTTGTATACGCCACGCTCGCTGTAGCTCTCGCTATATACCACCTTGTTCGCGTCGCGCACCTGCGCCGAAATGCCTTTCCCTACGATGCCCGCGTCCAAGCAATCCCCGGTTCCGATGACCCCGAAGACCAGATTGACGTCCCGCACTAGCCTCCAATTGTCTTCGTAAAGACAAAAGAATGGCGGACCCATCATCTGGGCCCGCCATTCGATCAAATCACTAGTTTGGAGGAAGATTACTCTGCGGCTGCGACCTGCACCGCTTCCGCACCTTCCGCCTTGGCAACCTGCATATCGGCAGGAACAAGCACGGTGTCAATCACGTGCACGACGCCATTGCTCGCAACCAACGCATCACCAACAACTTTCGCGCCATTCACGCTCACCGCACCGGACTGCGCGCACGCGCTGAACGCAAGGTCGCAACCGCCGGCGGCTTTCGCCGTCTTCGCTTCCTTCATCGCGCAGGACAGAAGGGCGTTCTCGGTCACGATATGGTTTGCAAGGACTGCCTTCAGCTTGGCGTCATCCTGAAGAAGCGCCGCCCACTGGTCGGCCGGAATTTTCTGAAATGCTTCGTTTGTCGGCGCAAACACCGTCTTCTGGTTCGGGCAGTTCAGCGCGTCGGTCATGCCCGCAGCCTTCGCCGCAAGCGCAAGCGTCGTGAAACGCGCATCATTCATGACAAGGTTTGCAATGTTCTTCGCTTTGCCGTCGCATGCGCTCGCATCGCATTCACCCTTGGCTTCAGCAGTCTTGAGCGCCGCTGCTGCGGCTTCCGAGCATTCGCCCTTGGCTTCCGCAGTCTTGAGCGACGCTGCTGCGGCATCCGAGCATTCGCCCTTCGCTTCCGCCGTCTTCAACGCCGCTGCGGCTGCGAGCGGGCATTCACCCTTTGCTTCCGCCGTTTTCAATGCAGCTGCCGCCGCTTCCGGGCATTCACCCTTCGCGACCGCCGGCTTCGCGCCGGACTCACAGCATTCTCCGGACTTCTTGTCTGCTGCCAAGCTGATTTCAGCTTTGTCCGCGCCTGTCGCCACAGCCGGCTTTGCACCGGATTCGCAACATTCGCCTGACTTCTCTGCCTTGGCTACATTCGCCGCCGCCTTGGTAGCGCAAGCCGCCTTTTCACCCTTGGCCGCTTCGATCGGGCAAGCGTCCCCTTCAGCATTCGTCGCGGGCAGGGTTCCCCAGGCGATCGCTGCGGCAAATACTACGCACAACGTCACACCGAGGGTCTTAAGTACGAAAGATTTCATGCTCGATTCCTCCACTGTTACAACTTACACCTAAAATTGCGCTAAAAGAACGCCTACTCCAGGCAATACATTCCGCCCGGATACAGAATCATGTCTTGCGTTTAGCCTACCACATTTCGTTGCCTAGAAGAAGGGGGATACCACCCAGGCAAACGCGATTCCCAGGAAGTCCGCGGCCAAGTCCGCCGAGTCTGCAACCCCACCGCCTAAGGCGTCATAGATCTCTTTACCTGCACCCGCGAATACCGCCAATCGCGGAAAGAAAAATGCTATCCCGAAGCTAATCCAGAAATGCTGTAATTTGTCTACTTCAAACATCTTAGCAACGCTCCGCTTCGCTGAATTCTTCCCATCGCTTCGAGTATGCTGGATACCATGAGCCCAACACAAATTGGATCCCGTTGGCGCGCGCTGTCTCCGGACCGGAAACTGGCCGGCATTATTCTTGGGATTCTCACGGCTTCCGTCGCCATCTACCTGTCCACCATGCTATCAGAACGCTTGCTCGTTCCCGCTTGGCTGGAACCCCTGACACACGCGATCTATCGCATCGGATATTTCGCGCGGCTTCCAATGATCGTGCTCTTGTCTCCCTTTTTTCCGATGGAGGGCCACCATCACACGCAACCGCGCTTGCAGGAATTTGTCACTTCATTTACCGCAATTTGGTTCTGGTTCCTATTGGCATCGCCGCTTGTGATTGCGCGCTTGCTCGCGCGAAAGTTTGCGCGTCATGCGCCAAATGCCACCAAGCAAAACCTGGTTATCCCACGCAGAGCGTTCCTCGCCGGTGTCGCAAGCTCCATCGGCGTACCCGGCGCGTTGGGCGCCTACGCGGTCCTGCTCGAGCCGCAGCGTGTCCGCCTCGAACGCTACAAAATGCACATCAAGGAGTTGCCGGAATCGCTAAACGGTTTCCGAATCGTCCACGTATCCGACACGCACTACGGGCCATTCATTTCCCTTCCATACATTCGCGCGGTGATCGCTCAAGCCAATGAACTCCAAGGCGATCTGGTTGTCCTGACCGGTGACTACGTCCATCGCACGCCGCGCGCGATTCCCGATGGCGTTGCCGTCCTCAAGTCCTTTCGGTCGCGTCTCGGCACGCTCGCCACGCTTGGAAATCATGATCATTGGGAAGGCGCCGCCGAAGTCCGTGCCGCGTTCGCCGAATCCGGAATCCCGCTGATCGACAACAAACGCTTATTTCTTTCGAGCAGGGAATTGAATCAAGAGCCAAACATCGGCCAATCCATCTGTATCGGCGGCGTCGGCGATCTTTGGGAGGATGTCGTAGACATCGAACGCGCGCTCGAAGGAGCCCCCGAATCCATGCCGCGCCTCCTGCTGGCGCACAACCCCGATACCGCCGAACAGGTCCCGCCCGGCATGCGGATTGACCTCATATTTAGCGGTCATACCCATGGCGGCCAAGTATGGGTGCCCGGCCTCGGCACCCCAATCCTGCCCAGCGGCTATGGTCAGAAGTACGCGGGCGGACTCTGCGCCGGCCCTCACTGTCCGGTCATCGTGTCGCGCGGCATTGGCATGGCCATCATGCCGGTCCGCTTCGGAGTCAGACCCGAGATCGGAGAAATCACGCTGGTTCGTGCGTGAATCATTACATCAAGTCTTGTATAAGCAGATCCTCGCTCGCGCCAAAAATACCACGCACTCTCAAGAAAACGGTGCACCAATCGCTATCTTTTTTGCTATTCTATGGCAATAAGCCAATGAGGAATCTCCGATGAAACACGTGCAGCTGGTTTCCAAGTCCAAACTTCCAATTCTCGCGGCAAAAGGGCCCGTCCCCGGGG
>CALEZK010000621.1 GCA_937928585.1 uncultured bacterium
TGGAGAGTGTAAGGTTCAGCCCATCCGGTCCGACATCGACGGCTTCGTCTTCGTCCTGTGCATCAAACGGCCAATGTGCGGCCAGGGTTGAAAGTACAGTGATATAAGTTTGTTTTTCCTCTGTGTCGAAGAAGCTATCCTCATTTGTTACTTGAAGAGATACGTCGTACGTGCCAGGAGTTTCGTATGCGTGCGTCGGGTTCTGAAGGTTGCTTAATGCACTTTCATCGCCAAAGTCCCATTCCCATGCGATGATCTCAGTCGCATTCCCGTCGCTGAGATCCGTGAACTGCACATTCTGTCCGGAAACAACGATTTGTGGTGTAGCACTGAAGTCTGCGCTTGGCGTTTTGAAGTCGAAGATCGCAATCGCCTTCCCATTTATAAAGTCGTCGACGGGTTCAACCCTGGGTGGTGTGCCGATGAATCCATCACTCCATTGCACGAACTTATATCCAGTTGACGGGAGTGGAAAGAGACTCACGTAGGAAGGGAACTCCTGAGAATGCTCAAGATATACATCCCCATTTATGCCGTAGCTCTCCGGAGAAATATCCACCCACCCGCTGCCAGGCGGTAGAGCCGAAGGAGTCACAATGATCACTCGAGAATGGTGCGCGTTGATGGTTGTGGCTGCGCTTAAATTCAATACATGGATATGGTTATAAAAGTTTTCGTTTGACACGGAAAACTTGCGGAACATATGCGTCGGGCCGCCGAGTGCATGTAATGTGTAGTTACCGGGAACAAGCGACAGTTGGGTGTTTTCGTCACTAATTTGATACACCGGACTTCCAGGTATGGTCCCTTGCACGGTTACAAGGCCTTGGCCAGATGGCAGCACGTTCACTGTTAGTGGAATCAGTTGCTGGAAGTTGGCGACAAAATTTGTATTATCAGCAATGCTAAATGTGAAGGGATTTGTTGGGGGAGGATTGCCGGGAAGATTTGTAGTCCAACCGGTGAATGTCCAGCCAGGATCGGGATTGGCAGTCAAAGTCAATGCGGCCCCGACGTCAAAATATGGCCCGGTGTCTCCTGGAGGGGGTGTGATCAGAACTTGTCCATTGCCGACAGTACTTGTGGTCAGCAGGCACTGCTCGATAAATGTTGCGGTGACCGCGATGTCGCTCTCCCCGACAGTTAGCGAACCTTCCGACGGATTGTTTGGGTCAGGCACGACGCCGCCAGACCAAGATTGGAATCTCCATTGCGTTGGGTCGAATTCGGCTTCGAAGGAAACGTGCTGTCCGGCAAAGAACTCAGTCCTATCAGGAGTTAACTCTATCGTGCCGCTGTTGGCAGGAATAGTTGTCAGGGTTAAGTTATAGTAACGTTCAAACTCTGCTGATGCTGTTTTGTGTCCAGTAATGGCGATGGTTATCTGATTCACTACTTGGGGCGCAGTTAACTCTTGAACAACGTCTCCTGTCCATTCTTTGAGTGCGTATCCTGTTGCACCTGTTGCAATTAGAGTGACGTTTGTGTCTTTGGGATAGATTTTCGCGATGTCCGGCGCTGGAGTGGGAAGGTTTATTGTGTCCGCCGCGCCCGCGGGCGAAACTGAGAGTGTCCCGCCATTCGAGGGTTGCTTGTAAAGATGTAGCCTAAAGTCGTTATCCGTAATCAGTAGATTGTGGATGCGAATCGCGCCCATGTGTGCGTTCGATGGGTACAACTCCATGGTAAGCGTCGCGGTTTCGTTGGATTCAACGACGTGGTCATTTACGGGTGCGATAGGTACAAGAACTGTGCTCACGTTCTTTGGAATGCGCACTTCAACTGGATTAAAGGTGAAATCTGATCCTATCTGGGCGGTCCCAGAGAGATAGACCTGTGCGACGACGGTACGCCCGGAATTGATGTTGACGCCTGACTGGTTGAACAAGCTCACTGCGATGGCCGGAACAGAAACTCCTTCTTGCGCGGAAGATTCGCTCTGCTCAAACGAGATGTACGGCACCGGATCTTCGTCTTCGATTGTCAACGTATGTGTACTGATCAATCCAATCTTCGCGTTAGTTGGTGAACCAAGTGTGATTATCGCTGTCTCGTCGAATTCGTCTTGAGAATCTTCAATTATGTCGACATTGATTGTCCGGGTCGTGCTGAGTGGTGTGAATGTCACTGAGTTGCTGGGGCTGGCAGAATAGTCAATAGGCGGTGTGGTTCTGTCCGCTGTACCGGTGAAGGTTAGATTAACCGTTGACGTCCTCAGCGAAGGCGGGCGTGTCAACGTGATCGTTGCGGTCGTGTTGTCTTCGGTTTTGGTGGACGTGGCAGTTAGAAACCGTATCTTGGGCAGGAAGATGGGCCTGCAAGTGAACGCGCTTCCCACTGTGACGGTTTTTGGGTTTTGGGTGCCGGTTATTCCGCCTTCCCAGCGGTCGAATTCGTAGTCTGCGGCGGGGATGGCGGTTAGGGTGACGGTGCTGTTGGCGACGAAGGTGTAGTTTCCGGGCATGGTGACTGTTGTGCCGGGGGGTGTGATTTCTACGCTGCCTTCGCCGTCTTGTTCGAAGGTGACGGTGTGGTAGGTGAGGCCGCCGCCGCTTGAGGCTTCGGCGATGGTTTCGGGTTGTCCGGTGAGGGTTGTGACGAGTTCGCGCGGCGTGGGGTGCAGCAGGATTGCCGCTGCGAGGACAAGCGATGCCGCGGATATTGCCGCCATTCGCTGTTTGGTGCGTGGCGCTTTGGGGCTCATTCGGGCTTGTCCTTTCCGGGGGGTTACGTTGTCGAAGGGCAAATTGGGTTGCGATTTTCGGGGTTATTGTCTGGTCGCTGGTTTGCCTTCTTTGATTCGGGTGAGCTCGGTTTCGCATTGCCGGGACACGAGGCTGTTTGGATATTGCTTCGCGAGTTTCTCGTATATCTGAATTGCGAGGTCGGGTTTTCCGATTTCGTCGAGTTGTTTGGCGCAGTTCATGAGGCCTTTCATTACGTCTTCGTAGAGGCAGCGTTCGTAGGGGTTTTTGGTCCAGCGCGCTTCGAGCAGGGCATCGGCCCATTGCATGCCTGTGGGGCGGGTTGTGGGCGTACCGGGTGTTTGGTCCCATTGGCCTCGGGCGAGTTTGAGCAGCATGAGTTGCGCGCGGACGGCGTCGGGCGTTGCGATGGTGGTCGCGGATTTTGTGGTGGCTATCGCTTCGCAAACGCGCACGACTTCGGCTTCGTGTCCGTTGTGTCCGTAGGGTTCGATCATGAGGAGCAGACCGAATCTTGCTTTCCAGTCCTGGCTGGCTTCGAGGGCTCGGGTGAATGCGGATATGGCGGCGGCTTCACTCTTAGCGTTGAGCTGTGGGGCGGCTTCGATGCTGGCGGCGATTACGGGATCTTGTGCGAAGTTGCGGGTGCTTCCGGATTTGGCGGCGAATGCGTTTGTTGCGGTTGTGAGCGCTTCCGCGCCGGACTTTCGCGCGCCGTAGACGGTGTAGCGG
>CALEZK010000622.1 GCA_937928585.1 uncultured bacterium
GTATCGCACACGGCAGGGAAAGCTGTAAGGTCCGGATAGATTCTAACAGACCTGGGGCGCGCCGTCAAGGCGCAAAGTGCTAAATTCAATACTAAATGGAAGATATTTTCCCAGTATAAGGCCCGTCGGCCTTATGATTTGTCAATTGACACCCTTGACTTGCCAATCCGACGGATATTCGTCAACTTGTTGGTGAGCCGGATATGCGGCGCGGGTTGGGGCAAGATTTGTAACCTGTTTTCATCAGTAGGGTTGCACTTCACAATAGCGCCAGACCACATGCTGGCACATGCTTTGCTCTCTGATAGGCCGTCTCGCTTAGAAGACGGAAAGCACGGTCCCAGCAAGACCCCCGGATCCCCAGCCGGGGGTCGTTGCTTTTTGGAGGAATTTGTCCGGCAGTACCGCTTATTGGAGCGCGAAGATGAGCAGCGCGATGGCGCCAGCTACACAGGCTAAACCAATACCGATGAACACTTTGGTGTTCGATTTTGGCGTGGTCTTGGGGAGTGCGTTTACTGCAGGGGAACGTGCGAACATATCATCGAGACTGGACATATCCAGACTCCCACCGGATTCACCCGTAGTCATACCCAGGTCGAAGCCGGTAAAACCCAGATCGCCGGGATCTTGAAGGGGAGGCGGGCTGGAATCGAGCTGAAACACGTTTGGCTCGGGGATTACGCTACCCACGACTTTGTTTTCTTTCTTGGCGCGTTCGTCTTCAACGATCGACTTACGCTTCAAGCTGATTTCATTCATCAACGGCTCGGCACGCGGGTCGCCAAACTCCACTTTGAGTTGTCGGCAGACTTCCAGGGCTTCTTCGTGGCGGCCCAAGTGTGCGAGGCACACTGCGCGCGGATAGAGGATGTTTTTGACGTTGGGGAAATCGCGATCCAGGTCATTCAACACAGCGAGGGCCTCCGCGAACTGTTTGCCGCGAAAAAGCCTGTCGGCGTCTTTGAATCGGGTTTGTGATTCCGCCGAGCTTACTTCAATACTGACACTCATGCACCTTAACTCCCGCCCGAGTTTCGTTTGTACAACCGCATCCCCGGGAAAAGTATCCCACACAACGGCCAGGAAATCCACTTAATCGAATTTCGCAGTTTGGGGAAACTTTAGTTGCTGAGGGTTAGCAGCCATCCGTATAGGTGCAGGAGGATGTTGATGTCCGCGCCGATGAGGGCAGTGAAGACGACGCTGAGTCCGATCATGGTGGGTAGGAACATGACGTAGTAGGCGCCATATTCGAACCAACCGAATTCGTAGGTCTCACGCAGAAGAATGCGACCGAGGACCGGGGCAAATAGTCCGATGAGAAAAATGCTGACGAGGGCAGTTGCCAGGTTGTCGTCCGGCATCCTGCCGAACAAGAAAAGCGTGATCACGAGGGGCACGAAAGTGCCGATTACGTACAGTAGAACCAGCATGGCGATCGTAAGCGCGGAGATACCGGGCATTTCAGGTTCTTCGATGGGGATCATGTTTGCCGCGAGCATCGCGTTGTAGAAATCCTGGGACGTGGTGGTGCCTTCCTGCCGGAAGTCGATTTCATCGAAGTAGTAACTCGTAACAAGCGTTGCGGGCAATTTGGTTATTTCATACTGTTCCTGCAGTTCTGGTTCGGTATCAACATCAATGCGAGCGCAAATCCAGTCTTTGACGAGATTTCTGACAGCGGGGTCGCTCCAAGTGTAATCGTCCATGAACGTGACGTCAGGCGAAGCCGCTTGGCCGGAGTAGAGAAACAGCAAGACGGGTGTTCCATCTTCATTGGCCTGAGAAACCGCGGTCTCGAAATCCGTGACCCACTCAATCTCGGGCGCGTCGACAGGCGCTGGGGCAGCGGCCTGCTCCGCTGTAGGCGGGGCGACTGCCGGCGGCGGTGAAGGCGGAGGGCCGCCTGCGATGAACGGAATCGCGATGAGCGCGGCCACAACGAGGGCACCTACTCCCAGACCGATAT
>CALEZK010000623.1 GCA_937928585.1 uncultured bacterium
CGGCGGGGGCGGGTTCGGCCGCTGGGGTTTCGGGTTGCGGGGCGGCTTCCTGCGCCGCAGCCTGCAAGATTGCGGTTGCACCCAAAACAATAGCCAAAAGGGCCCGCGTTAGATCACGCATGCCATGTACTCCCCAGCCGTCGCACATCCACCCCACCACGCGCGCGAAGTGAACCATATAAGTTGAACCGAATTCAACGATATCCCTTTAAGTATAGTTTTATGCCGCCAGTCGCTACGTAATTTTCGCGAACGATGCGCCACCTTACATTCCCCTTCCATGACCGGTACAATGCAATCATCAATTAGAAGGGGGCCACATGAACCGTTTTGCACTACTTGCGCTCACGCTTTGCAGCGCAGCGCACGCACAGGATATCACGGGAGTTCATATTGATCCGATTTCACGAAATATACAGGTGAGCTATCGGGTGCCGGAGACGGCGCCGGACACTGTTTCGGTTTACTGTGACTGGTCGCCTGCAGCAGGCGGGGATTGGGTGGCCGCGCGGGTTGCAGCATTTGTAAGCGAGACAGGATACAACATGACTTCCGGGTCGGATTGGCTTACGGGGCAATCGCAGGGAGGTCTGGCAGAACGGCGGGCGGCGGGGCTGACGCGGACGGTGGTGTTCAATCCCTATCCAGAGGCGATGCGCGACGGTGTCGTGAAAGTGAAGTTTCGGATTTCGATCACCGGGCCGGGTGGTGCTGTGATTTCGATTGCAGAGACCGACATCGATGCAGATTTTCGCGACGTTGTGTATTTGGAAGACTGGTCGAAGGTCATTCAGCATGGACAACTCGCGCCGGAAGCGAAGGCGTGGACTTTTAAGACCAATTACGCCCCAACCGAAGGCATGACGCACAGCAACGCGCTCATCGGGTATCGCGACGCGCAGAACGAGTTGCCGCAGTTGACACATCCGCTCGCGCTGTCGGGTTACTACGCGATCTATTTGTGCACCAACCCGACCGCTGGCGCTATTCGGATGCGGCTTTCCGGGGACGAGCGTTCCGATCAACTCGGATCGCGATTTGCGGGCGAGGAAGTGTTGTGGCGCTGGGCACGCATGGACCGGCAGCACCTGGTGCTTCGTCAGACCCACAATTACACGGGTTGGCAGAAAGCGCATGTTGACTACATCAAGCTCGTGCCTTTGCCCGACGCGACTGTGTTAGAACTTGAGTCGCGTTTCGGTGGCGCGGCGGATCGGTTGATCGCGGGATACTGGGAACCGTATTCGTGGGCGTTCTGGGACAACGTGACCGATTCGTTGCAGCACCGCGAACCGCTGACGGCGTTTTCCGAGGCGCGCATCAAGATTGTGGATACGCAGATTGGCCGGTTTGGAATGAAATCTGTTTTCGAAACGCGATTGACGGATCAACTTTTATATTCGACGATAGGCGATCCGATTGGCGATGTCGCGAGGCCGACGACTGACAATGTTGGCAGGATGCAGCAGTATACGAACACGCTCGACGCGACGATTCGGTATACCAAAGAAATGATGCTGGTGCCGCATGCAAACTTCGGCGCGACGAACTGTTATCCCGATTCGCCGTTACAGGGTGATTTTTCCAAGCAGCATCCGGAATGGATGCGTGGCAGCGCGTTGCGATACGAAGTGCCGGAAGTGCGGGAATACGTGCTTGGGCTTTACCGCGAGGCGCTGGCGATCGGCGCGCCGGGAATTTCGATAGACTTTTGCCGCTATCCGGAGGGGATCGACACGAAAGAGACGTGCACGGAGTTTTTGCGCGCGTTGCGGGCGCTGGCGGATGAGTATGGCAAGGCGCGGTACCGGTACATTCCGATACTTGTGCGTTTTCCGGGGACGGGCGTGCGCAAGGCGGAGAACTTTGACTACGCGACTTGGGCGAAGGAGGGACTGGTCGATTATCTTTCGCCGAGCAATATTCAGGGCAGGCACATGCACATCGATATGACGCCCTACATCGCCGCGACGAAAGATACGTCCTGTATGTTGCTGCCCTGCATGGATGCGTTGACTTGGGGGCTGCCGTTTCCCGGTCCGTTTTTGTGGCGCGCGTCGCAGCTCTACAACCAGGGCGTGAAAGGCGTCTACGTGTATCAGGCCGATGGCCGCGTGTTGGGATTGCCTTCCGACAAGCGCCACATGCGCATGCTTGCGAGCAGCGGCGCGATTGCACGGTTCTGGCACGAAGACGCGGTGCAGCGTCCGCGGCACAGCAAGCGAATCTACATCACGCCCCCGCACGAGTTTGGAAAGTACCACGGGTGGGAGCGCATCCGTATTTGGACCGAGGGCGTGGCTTTGGGGCCCGTAGAAGTTTATCTTGACGACGCGCTGGTGACGCGGATGGAAGCTCCGCCTTATCTTGTGGGGACCGAAGAATATGCGTCAGACGGCGTGATTCCGACCGGCGAGCACACATTGAAGATCCGCGCGATGGATGGCGACGGTTGGCTGGAGCAAACGTTCACGATCACTGGGGCGTAGCGGTACGGCATCGTTTGATTGGAGGATAGCGGCACATGGGATCGGGGGACGGCGTGGACGTTAGCATCACCTTGCTTACGCGCAACGCCGGCCCATTGTTGGCGCGCGTGCTTCGCGCGATTCGAAGTCAAGAGACACAGCGCAGCGTGGAAATAGTCGCCGTCGATTCGGGTTCCAGCGATGGAACACTTGCGGTGCTTGCACAGTTCGACGTGAACGTTGCGCAGATAAGCGCGGATTCGTTCGACTTTGGGTTGACCCGCGATCACGTGTTTGAGATGGCGCGGGGCGAGATTGTGATTGCGTTGTCTCAAGACGCGGTGCCCGCGCACCCCGGGTGGCTGGAGGCGCTTGTTGCGCCGTTGGCGGAGCCGTCGGTTGCTGCGTCGTGCGGGCGCTCGATACCCGATCCGGAACGGGACATGCCGCAGTTCATTTGGGAACGAAACGGATATTTTTATTTCACGCGCGAGATGCGCGCTTTTTTTAAGAAATATGGACGCGGACTTTCCAACGCGAACGCGGCGATACGGCGATCCGTGTGGGAGCGGCTGCGGTTTGGACGTCAACCCATCGGCGAAGATTTCCGGTTTCAGACCAAACTTAATGCCGAAGGTTTGCAGATAGCGTTTCCAGATGGGGCCGAGACCTTACATCACCATGCGTACACGCTGCCATCGCTCTACAAACGCTGCCGCAACGAGGGACTGGGGTTGCGGACGCTCGGGTGCGCTTATTCCGAGCTCGATCTTGTGCGAGATTTACTTCGATTCGATGTGCATCGCGCGTGGTTGCGGGAAAGTCTGCATGGCAACCTGCGGTGGCCCTCAGACTGGGTGTTTCCCGTTCTTCGGCCGTGCGCGGTGTATGCCGGGAGCAGGTTTGCGCGGGGTTTCCTGCGATGAGCGAACGCATACAGGCGTTCTATCGCGACAATCCGCTGATGGTCAGTTCGCCGTTCGGCGGGGTGGCGGGTGTTCATCGTGATCTTGCGAAATCGGTATTCAGCAAACTCGACATCGCGTTTGGCGGCAAGTTGATACTTGATGTCGGGTGCGGGCGCGGTTTCATGAGCGAGATTGTTCGCGATGGCGGCGGCACTTATCTTGGCGCTGATTTGCTGCCGAATGGAGCCGGTTTCCCGCTGGTTCAAGCGGACGCAATGCAACTTCCGTTTAGGGACGCATCGGTTGATGGTGTATTCTGCATTGATGCTTTCGAGCATATTCCCGATGGCGCGGGCGCGGCGCGCGAATTTCGCCGCGTGCTGCGACCGGGTGGATTCATGTTTCTCTCCGCGCCGAATTATGGGAATGTCGCCGGAATGGCGAAGTGGTGGTACGAATTCACCGGACGATATGAGAAGAATACGTGGGCGCCATTTCGCCGCTGGCAACCGCAGGAACTTGAGCAACCGTTGACGACGCGCGGGGTGATTTCGACGTTTCGATCGGCGGGGTTTGGGCGCGTTGCGCGGATTGGCCATGCGGCGGAGTTTGGTCTCGGCGTGTTTCCTTGGGTCGATCATCCGAGGATGCCGGAGCGGATACAGTACCGGTTGCAAGACGCGCTCGGCGCGGTTGCGCCGGTGTTTGTTCGGTTATTTCCAGGATCAAGCCTTCATCAGTTTTGGAAGTTTACTTTTTGAGATGAACATTCGGCACTTAATTCGCAAGTTCAAGCTGCGGTATGGATCGCAAGACACCGTGATCAGGACGCTGCGCGAGATGGGGGTGCAGATTGGCGAGCGCTGCCGCATCTACACCACGAACTTCGGCGGCGAACCCTATTTGATCCGCATCGGGAATCACGTGGGCATTGCGAACGATGTAACGTTCGTGAACCACGACTTGAACTGGGTGTTTCAAGACAAATACGAGTCGCTCACCAGTTTCGGTGCGATCGAGATTCGCGACAACTGCAATATTGGGGTGCGGGCGACGATACTGCCCGGGGTGACGATTGGGCCGAACAGCGTGGTGGGCGCGTGCAGTGTGGTGACGAAAGACGTGCCGCCGAACGTGGTGGTTGCGGGCAATCCGGCGCGAGTCATTTGCACTATCGAGGAGTATGAGCAGAAGGTGATTGCCAAGCATATCGACATACCCAAAGACCCAGAGGCGGCGCGCGAGTTCCTGATTAAACATTTCTGGGGAGACGGTGCGTGAAGCTCGCGCTGCTCATGGGAAACCGGTACAACCCCTGGCACCTGCAGGGATTCAGCCGGTTGCGTCAGTCGCCGAAGATCACCGCGTTTCGCGCGGAATCCCAGATACAGGATCACTTCGATGAACGCGGTGACGGCACGGAATGGATGGCGCGGGAACGCATCTACTTTGACACGCAGGCGGGCGGGGCGCTTCGGCAACGAATCAATATCTTTCGCGAACGATATCGCAACCGCACGCCGCGCGTGCTGCCATTCGCCGAGCGCTTGCAAGGGTTCGACATAGTCCATTCCTGGGAGCTGTTCACCGATTGGTCGGAATCAGCGGCGGTAGCGCGTGAAGACTACAAGATACCGCTTGTGATCACGGTGTGGGACCTGTTGCCTTTCAATATGGAACGAGAGCCGTGGCGGCGCGCAGTGAAAAAGCGCGTAGCCGCCGCTGCCGATCGCGTGGTCGCGTATACGGAGCGCACGCGCGCGATGCTGGCGTTCGAAGGGGTACGCGCCGACCGCATCACATACATACCACCGGGCGTCGACACCGAGCGATTTTCACCAGGCACCGCCCCGCGTGCTTTCGGACTTCAGGGGGACGATATCGTCATTTTGTTTGTGGGATGGTTTGTGCCGCGCAAGGGCATCGACTTTCTGCTGTTCGCATTGCGCAAATTAATCGACGAATCCGGCGTGAACGGCAAGCGCATCAAACTGTTGATCGTCGGGAGCGGGGCCGGGCAGGAGCGGGTGGAAGGCCTGATTGCGCGGCTTGGTCTTGAGGCGCACTGCATCATCACCGGCGCGCTGACGTACGAACAGATGCCGTCTATTTTTCGTTCGGCGGACTTGTTTGTGTTGCCGAGTGTTGCGAGCGACGAATGGCAGGAACAATTCGGCATGTCGCTCATCGAGGCGATGGCGACGGGCAAACCCTGCATCGCAACATTGAGCGGCGCAATCGAGGAAATCGCGGGGGACGCCGCGTTGCTCGTGCAGCCCAATGACTTTCTGGCGCTGCATCGCGCGTTGCGCCGTTTGCTGCAGAACACGGATGAGCGCGTCCGGCTTGGGGCGGAAGGTCGCGCGCGCGCGCGGCGGCTTTTCGATGTGAACTTGCAGGCGTCGGCGCTTTCCGATTTGTACGACAGCTTGATGCTATGAGTGAGCGAGGTCCTCGCGCGAAGTTGCAGGACGCCGTGCGCCAGGTTCGTTGGAGTGCGCGCAAAATACTCAGACGGCAACTGCGCATTACGGTGGAGATGCGCTGGCGGCTTGGCGACGAGATCATGGCAATACCGATTTATGAAGCCATCAAACGGCGACATCCCTTCTGCTTTCTCTCGGTGATTTCCAACCATCCGGACCTTTTGTTCCGCAATCCGTATGTCGATGAAGTATTGGGGCCGAATGACCGGGTTGGCACTTGCGATCGATATATTGTGCTGCGGGGTGCGCCGCGCGAACGGGTGAGAATCGAACACTACGCAACGGTTGCGGGCGTTCCCGTGCCGTTGCAGAATCCTCGTCTTTATTACGACGATTGGCGATCCGCCTTTTCGGAGCATCCGGATTTGCAGTCCAAGCAGTTCATTGTCGTTTGCACGGGCGGCACTTGGCAGACGAAGCGCTGGCCTGCAGCACACTGGCAATCGCTTTGCGCGGCTTTGGCGCGCGACGGCGAACGGATTGTGCAACTGGGGGGGGATGACCTTGCGGCGGGGGCCGCGTTGGATCTGCGAGGCAAGACAAGCATTCGCGAGGCTGCGTGTATATTGCGGGCCGCGAGGCTGCTCATTTCCACCGACACCGGTTTGATGCATTTGGCGCTTGCTGTGGGCACACCGGTGCTTGCACTTTTTGGTCCGACGGATCCGCGCATGCTGGTGCGCGACCATTCGCTATTGGTTGCATTGACGAACACACGCGATTGCCACGGGTGCTGGAATCACGCTCCGACCGCGACGCGGGAAGGGGTGTGCCCGCTGCAGATCGATTCCTGCATGGGTGCGCTGGCCGCGGATGTTGTGCTGGCGAAAGCGCGGGAAATGCTCGGCAATGGCGCGTGATAACGTGAACATACTTTTTCTTACGCTTTACCCCGGCACGGTTGCGAGTCCACGCTATCGGGTGGAGCAGTTTGTGCCTCATCTGACGCGTAGCGGAATCCGATGTTCCGTGCAGAGCGCATTGACAGCGAGCGAGTACGAACGCCTTTCGCGCGGACGTGCGGCGCGGTATCACCTGTTGGAAACGCGGCGGAGGATTGCGCAGTTGTTGAGGGCGCGCGCGTACGATCTCGTGTTTGTGCAGAAGGGGCTAATGACCGCTTATTTGCGCGGGATGGATGTTCTGCTTCGGAAACGCGCGCGGCGGGTGGTGTTCGACTTCGACGACGCGGTGCATCTTGCTCCGCCGCATTCTTTGCGGGGAATATGGCGCGCGTTGGAAGACCGCGAGCAGATCGCGGATGTGATGCGGAACGCGAGCCTGGTTCTTGCGGGCAATGCTTGGTTGTGCGATGAAGCACGCGCGCATGCATTAAACGTGGCACTGTTCCCGACGGTGGTGGATACGGAGCGCTTCAAACCTGCAGCGCGCGCTGCGGATGGGTTGGTAGCGGGATGGATCGGCGGGACTAGCACTACGCCGCACCTGCAGGCGGCGGCCTGCCTGGCGGACATCCCGAATCTGCGCTTGCACTGTATCGGTGCCGACCGCGAGCAAACGCCGTGGAAAAGCGCGTTGCATTCCGAGTGGCGATTCGACACCGAAGTGGAAGCGCTTCAGCAGTTCGACATTGGCGTCATGCCGCTGCCCAAGACGGATTGGTCGCGCGGAAAATGCGCATTGAAGGCTTTGCAGTATATGGCTTGCGGGATTCCGTGCGTTGCGACGCCATTTGGCGCTGTGCTCGAATTCGGCAGACACAACGAGAATCTATTGTTTGCGGACAGCCCATTGGAATGGCGCGAGGCGATCGAGCACCTGCGCGATCCGCGGGAGCGTGCGCGGATTGGCGAGGCAGGCCGCGAGACGGTGCTGCAGTCGTATTCTCTGCACACCGCCGCGCCGCGTTTGATGGAATTGTTGAGATCGGTGTTATGAGCGACAAGCCGCGCGTCTGTTATTTCATTCCGACGTTGAGTCCGGGCGGGACGGAGCGGCAACTGCTTTACCTGATCGAAGGATTGCGGGACACGCATGAATGCACGGTGGTATGTACGCGGGAAGCGGGCGCTTGGTCCGATCGTGCGCGGGATTGCGGCGCGCAGGTTTTCGAATTGCGCACGTTGGGCGGTTGGGATTTTCGCATCGGCTGGCGCGCGAGAAATCTGATTGAAAAACACCGGTGGGATATCGTGCACACTTTTTTGTCGGGCTTTGACCTGCCGGTAAACCGCGCGTCGCGCGCCTTGGGCGTGCCCGTTGTCATTTCCAGCAGGCGAGAGCTTGCGGCGTGGATGAAGCCCCGACACCTGCAAAAGCAGCGCGCCGCGAACGCATATGTCGACGTTGTCGTTGCGAACAGTCATGCCGTGGCGCGGTACGCCGCTGAAACGGAGGGACTCGATCCTTCGCGAGTGCGGGTTATCCATAATGGGATCGATGTGGAAGCGTTTACGCGCGATTCCGCAACGCCAGACGTTATTTCAATTCCGGCGGGACGCAAGATCGTCGGGATGGTGGCGAACTTTAGTCCGGTGAAAGACCACGCACTTTTTCTGGGCATGGCAGAGGCGCTGCTGAAGTCGCGCGTTGATATACACTTCCTGTTGGTGGGGAGCGGCCTGTTGCAACGTCAGGCCGTCGCCGCCATTCACAGGTGCGGCATGCAAGAAGCGTTCACCATAGCGTCGACACTGGACAACGTCGCGGGATACCTCGCGCGGATGGATGTTTGTGTGTCCACATCGCAGCGGGAAGGCTTTCCAAACGCAATTCTCGAAGCGATGGCGATGGGACGGCCCGTGGTCGCCGCCGGTGTGGGGGGGATACCCGAACTGATCGAAGACGGACGCTCGGGATTGTTAGTAGCAACACGCGAGCCGGCGCATTTTGTGGCGGCGGTCACACGCGTACTTGATGACGCGGATTTGGCGACGCGTCTGGGCGCGGCTGCGCATGAGCGGGTGTGTGGCGCATTCAGTACTGCTGCCATGGTGGATGCGCATCGTAGCTTGTATGCGGCGTTTCTGGACCGCGCGCGCGGCGTAGGGCAATAGCGATGTGCGGCATCAGCGGCACTGCCTACGCGGAGCGCACGCGTCATGCGGACCGGACACGATTGCGCGCGATGAACAAGGCGCTCCAGCATCGGGGTCCGGACGATACCGGCATTTGGTTCGGCGGGCATGTTGCGCTGGCGATGCGCCGGCTCAGCGTGATCGATTTGTTTCGCGGCAAACAGCCTTTCATGAACGAAGAAGGCAGCATCGTTCTCGTATACAACGGCGAGATTTACAATTATCGCGAGTTGCGACACGACCTTGAGAAGCGCGGCCATATTTTTCGGACCTTGAGCGACACTGAGGTTGTGTTGCGCGCCTATGAAGAACATGGTGACGACGCATTGCTGCGCTTCAACGGCATGTTTGCTTTCGCACTATACGATGCGCGACACGACAGGCTGCTGATTGCGCGCGACCGCGCCGGTATCAAGCCCCTGTATTACGC
>CALEZK010000624.1 GCA_937928585.1 uncultured bacterium
AAGGATTCTTTCGAGCCGTTCTTCTCCAAAAAAATCTCCCAGCCCCGTTCGCAGTTCGGTAATTCCGTCGGTGTACAGCAGGACCGTATCGCCCGATTCGAGTTGCAGTTCCGCATTCTCATAACGCGAGTTCGGATCAATGCCCAAAGGAAAGCTTCCCACGGCGTCCAACTGCGAAACCTCGCCCTTTTGCTTGAGCATGGGAGGATTGTGCCCCGCGCAAGCGTATTGCGCGCGCCGATTAGAGGGGTCATAGAACATCATGAAGGCGGTGACAAACGAGCCGTGAATCGGCTTACTGGCCAGGTGTCGATTCAGATACGCCAAAAGTTCGCCTGGAGTCGTAACGTTTACGCTTCGTGTATGAAGGAGTGTCGACAACATCGCTACGACGACAGCGGCAGACGGGCCATGACCGGAAGCATCCGCGATCAGGATACCCCATACGCCTTGATGGGATGCGGGGTCTGCGCCGTCGGGAAGGCCGACGGGAAATACGTCGTAATAATCTCCTCCGGCGCGGTCGAAACTGTCATGGGAGGCGGCAAACTGCAAGCCTGGAACCTCAGGTAGAGGGGACGGCAATAGCCCTCGCTGAATGCTCGCGATTTCGTCCACTTCATGGTGAATGTACGCGGTCGCCTCCAGCAATTCCTTTGCGGCGCGTTTGCTGTTTGTCATCCCGCCGAGAAGATTTGCCTGCAAGATTTGCGATTCAATATCGGCTGTTCTAAACGAGTCGGGCTTTGTACCCAGGAAGATCAGCCAATTCAGCGCGCGGCCCCCGTCGAAGACGGGAGTTGCCAGCAGCATTCTGTAGGGTGATAAATGAAGCCCAAGTACCGGATCGTATTCGACATTCAAGTCACGAATGACCTTGGGCAGATCATCTTGAATCACTTCGCCGATGATACCGCCCGATTGGACGGTGGCGTGTGGTCCTGCGAAATCGACATTCGGAAACTTAATTTGATCGATGCCGGTGTGATGAAGAATACGCACGACCCGGTAAAGTCCGTCGTCTAATCCACGACGCGAAATTGAGAGCATACCCCGGTTGCCATAGAGCTTCGAGAAGGTCGAGCGGAATCGCGTCACGGAAGTTACGGGATCGGGGTCAACGCTTATGTCACGGAGCATCTCGATTAAGCGCTGAAGCCGTGTGGATTCGTCTTTTCTCGGCTGAATCATACGAGGTCGCTCTTGGGAACGACGAAGGGATCAGCAGCCTTATTGAGCCAGGCGAGGGTCATCGCTTCGCAGGCCTCTCGGATACGCCGCGATTCGCGGGATTTCACAATGTTTTCCATCTGATAGGGATCATTGCGATTGTCGTAGAGTGCGCGCTTACCTTTGTCGGTTATGACGTAGGTGTGACGTTTTGTTCGTACGCCACGAAAGATTGGCGCCGGGTGATTCTGCTTTCCCGAGGCATTTTCCTTTCTGAGGTGCATGATGAACTGCGACTCGGGATTTGGGCCGCCCGAACCGAGGAAATGGCCGGAGAAATCGAAACCTCGACACGACTGCGGCACGCCAATCCCTGCGAGCGCACAAATTGTCGGCATTATGTCGATGGTGCCGAAGAGGGCATTCATTTTTTTCTTCGCGCGGACGCGACCTGGCCATCGGATGAGGAACGGAACGCGAATGGATTCTTCATAGGGCTGCCGTTTGCCGCCAAGACCGTGCGAGCCGAACATCGATCCGTGGTCAGAGGTATACACGAGAATTGTGTTGTCTTCGATGCCCAGTTCTTCAAGCTTTGCCAGCACGCGCCCGAGTTCATCATCTATCGCGCTGATATGGGCGTGGTAGCCCTCGTAGTGCGGCCAACTGTTTTCTTTGAAGATTTTTGTTTCCTCAGACAAATCGGTCAGGTCCGATGCCTTGGGTGTGGCTTGCCAATTTGGGCGGTAAGGGAGGCTGCCCTGCGGGTACAGGGCCTTTTTCTCCTCCGGCGGATCAACGAAGCTCGCGTGCGGTGGGTTCCACGAAACCACAAGGTTAAAGGGTTTAGACTTGTTTGCCTCCATGAAGTCGAGCGCCTGATCGGTCATCAGCGTGGCATTGTACCCTTTCGGCGTGACCGGGTTGCCCGATGCGGGATAGAACTCCGACTCGTCCCAGTGCACGTTTGTTTTGTCCCAGATCAGGGATTCGTCAAAGCCGAAAGGTTCCGCGCGGGTCCCTACGAGATGCCATTTGCCAATGTAGCCCGTGCGATATCCTGCGCTCTGAAACGCTTTGCCCAAGGTGACTTCGTCGGTACGCAAGGGCAGATTGTTGTCGACAATTCCTGTCTCGTACGGCCACCGTCCGGTCAGGAGCATTGCGCGGTATGGCGAACACACGGGGTAGTTGCTGATGCATTGCGTAGATTGTGTTCCTTCCGCCGCGAGGCGGGCCATGTGTGGCGTTTGGACCTTTGGCAATTCGGTAAACGACATAGAGTGCCAGCGGTGTTCATCGCTAAAAAGGTAGACCACGTTCGGCGGTTTTTGGGGCGATTTACCGCGAGATTGCGCTCGGCCGGTCGAGGTCGCCAGTACACCCGTCCCAGCGGCAACGAGGAAAGCGCGCCTGGTAAGTTCGTGAAGTGATTTATTGGACATCGAGGAACACCGCCACCCTTGATGTTTGGACGGCATGATCCTACGGCGTGCGGCGTTCCGCTTCAACTATCCTGTAGGCCCGCCATCTGCGCGCTGATGTCCCAGAGGCGCTTCGCGGCGGAAGCGTCATGCGAGGCCTTTGAAGACGTTTTTTCCTTGCAGGAAATGAAGTATTTCCCGGAGATGCTCGATAGTTCCGGGGCCGTTGCGAGATAGACGGAAGTTCTAGCGCCTTTTTCCGGCGTCAGCATGAATGCGCCCGCCGCCTTCATTACGAACCCCAGGGGGAAGGGGAGATCGCGAATGATGTCCGTGGCGACGACGCCGGGGTGAAGGCAATTGGCTGTGACACGGGTTCCCGCGAGACGACGCGCGAGTTCATATGTGAAAAGGACATTGGCTAGCTTCGACCGCTTGTAGGTTCTAATCCGCGCATAATCACGCTCGCTCTGCAAATCGTCAAAATTCAACGTGGTTCCCTGGTGCATTTCAGAAGATACCGTGACAATCCTTGCGGCGGCAGCTTTTTTCATGTGCGACAGGAGCAGATTTGTCAGGGTGAACGGTGCGAGATGATTGACTGCGAATTGCATCTCAAACCCGTCCTCGGAAATCTCGCGCGTGCCCGGCATGAGTCCAGCGTTGTTTATGAGCACGTCTACTTGCGGAAATCGCGTGATAACTTCATGGGCGGCTGAGCGAATGGATCCGAGTGATGCAAGGTCCACGACGACGAGTTCGACAGTCGACTGAGGGACTTGGTTGTGAATTTCACTCACTGTGGATTCACCCTTGGAGCGGTTGCGGCACAACAGGACGACGTTGGCGCCCTGCCGCGCCAACTCCGTGGCAGTGGCTTTGCCGATACCGCTGCTGGCGCCCGTGACCAAGACGATCTTCCCTTGGATGTCCCAGGGTGTATTTGGCATGGACTTGTTCCTCGTTTTGTCGCTACAGCGTGCCGCAACCGCCAGTTGAATACAACTTGTTCGAGGCCTTGACGCGGCAACCGTTGGCTGGTAATGTTTGGCGGTCTGCGGCAAATTAATTCACAAAAGTACCCTACAAGGAGAAGTCTCATGTCTGGAAAGTATGTTGGCCTTAGCACTAACGATATTTGCCTTGATGGCGCGCAGAAGGCGATCGCGGCGGCAATCAAGAAAGCCGAAGAACTCGGGTGCAAAATGAACATTGCAGTGGTCGACGCTGGCGCGAATCTCAAGGGTTTCGCGCGCATGGAAGGCGCTTGGCTCGGCAGCATCGACATTTCGATCAAGAAGGCGCGCACAGCGCGTTACTTCGACATGCCGACTGGAGCGATTGGCAATCTCAGCCAGCCGGGCGGGTCGCTGTACAACATCGAGGTGTCGAATGGCGGATTGATCACGTTCCCCGGCGGCGTTCCGATCACGAACAGCAATGGCGTCGTCGTTGGCGCGATTGGTGTATCGGGTTCGACTGCTGAAAACGATCACGCTTGTGCGGCAGCCGGTGCCGCAGCGCTCTAGCTGATTTCAATGGCGCGCCGATTTGAAGGAAAGTCAGTTTTTATCACGGGCGCCTCGTCTGGAATTGGCGCGGCAATGGCGAAGCAGTTTGCTGGCGAAGGTGCGCGGGTCGCGTTGGCGGCCCGTCGCACTGACGCCCTGACCGAGGTAGTGGCGTCAATTTCAGCGGACGGTGGGACGGCAATCGCGCTTACCTGTGATGTAAACGACAAGGAAAGTGTGCGTTCGGCGGTGGACGCTGCCATTGCGACTTTCGGTGGGTTGGATGTTGCAATTGCGAACGCCGGCTTTGGCGTGAGCGGCGCGTTTGAGAACCTCACGGTTGACGACTTTCGCCGGCAGTTCGATACCAACGTTTTTGGCGTGCTGCATACTGTTTATGCGTGCCTCCCGCATTTGGAAAAATCGAAAGGCAGACTGGCCCTGGTTTCCAGTGTGATGGGGCGCGTAGGAATGCCAGCATCCGCCCCATACTGCGCCAGCAAGTTTGCAGTATGCGGCATTGCCGAGTGCCTCTACTTTGATCTCGCCGCGAAGGGCATCTCGGTAACCTGCATTAACCCCGGTCTGGTGGAAAGCAATATTCGCCGTACGGACAATGCCGGGGTATTCAAGGAGCACCGCAAAGATCCCGCGCCATCGTTTCTGGTGATGCCTGCCGACAAGGCAGCGCGGGCTATCGTCAGCGCAATCTATCGACGCAAGTTCGAGGCGGTAATAACAGGACACGGCAAGGTAATTGCCGTCATCGCTCGGCATTTTCCCCGCACGTTTCGGGTGATTCTGAAGTTTGCGACGCGAAATCGTATCGAGGAAGTCGAAAAGCGCAAACGCGGCTGAGAATCAGGTTTTTGGTTCAGCCTGCAGCGCTTCTGCTTCTTGTGTTCTTCCGGTCGCTTGAAGCAGTGCCACGAGACCCTTTCGCGCGTTCTCGTGTTCGGGATTGATTCGCAAGGCCTCGCGAAAATGCTTCTCCGCGCTTTGCACGCTTCCCGCTTGTGCATATGCATAGCCAAGGTTGGAGTGCACTGTTGAATCTTCGGGGTCGAACGAAAGGGCCTTTTCGTGTGCCTGCACCGCGCCTTGTACATCGCCGGTCATGCGATAGGAAACCCCGAGACTTGTCCACGCCGCCTTAAGCGAGGGCCGCAGACGCGTGGCAGCTTCCAACGCCGTGACAGCCTCGGGCCCACGGTTTTGACGCAGATAGACAACCCCCAGGTGTGCGTAAGCTTCGGCGTTGCCTTCCGTCACCGCGATTGCATGCTTGAATAGCGTTTCGCTGTCGCGCCAGATGCCCACCTGCTGCACCGTGCGAAACGATAGCAGCAGAACAACCACGAGTGAGAGTCCGATTACCATCATTCTCGCAGTCCGCGATGAAGTTGCTTCCACCAGTCTGGCTACACTCCAGACGATCACGATGAGAATTCCAGTCATGGATAGGTACATGTAGCGGTCGGCCATGGCCGCGTATCCGACTTGCACGATTCCGCTGACAGGTACGAGCATGCCGACAAACCATAGCCATCCTGACAGTGCGTAGGGGGTGCGACCGCGACTTACCCATACGAGGGCGCTGATTGCGAGAAGCAGGGCCAATGCCGACAAGGCCTGCCAAAGCGGCAGCGTATCGCCGGGATGAGGATAGATCGGGCTGAGTTGTGTTGGCCAAATGAGTTTCCAGACATAGAGAACATATGCCACGGCAGCGTTCGCGATGCGGTGCCCTGGCGCCAGGTGGTCAAGAGGAAGCATTGCGCCGCCGCGCTGTTGCACAAGATACGTCAATAGCGACGATAGCAGGGCAAGGGCAAAAAGCGGGAGTTTTTCAGCGACAAGCCGACGAATACGAATAGGAAGCGTATCGCCGAGCGACAAGTCCGCGAGTC
>CALEZK010000625.1 GCA_937928585.1 uncultured bacterium
CTTTTGACAAGCACAACGTATGCTCGCCAGTTTGAGGATGGCGCTCGCGGTCGCAATTGTGACGCAGCCAAACGTAGTGGTAATCCGCGTATCGTGGCCAACTCTGGTTGGAAAAGTGAACGCGCAACCATGTTGAGTTTGTTTCGATCTGCGTGATCGAATGTTGAATTGTCTGCGTCAACATCGATTCAATCCTTCGGTATACTAGATTGAGAACGAACGCGAATGCGCGAGTTCAAGCAAACTCGGCGTTGCGCGATCCTCTTGACGAGGGAAAACACCAGTGGTCAGATAGCGTTCGCCTGCGCTGGCGGCAACCGTCACGATTGTCTTGCCCTCCAAATCTGCGCGGCGGGCGATTTTGGCCACAGCGGAGAGGTTTGCACCGGTGCTGATTCCGGCGAGGATTCCAGCCTCCTGCGCAAGCCGGCGTGTCCAGGAAACCGCGTCGTCATATGTCACGGTCTGTATCTCATTAATCCGCGTGCGATCCAGATTCTTGGGGACAAAACCCGCACCGATTCCCTGTATCCGATGTGGTGCAGGTTTTCCACCGGAAAGCACGGGTGACTCCGCTGGCTCGACTGCGATCGTGCGAATTCCGGCGTTCTGTGCGTGCAGAAAACGGGATACACCGGTAATTGTTCCGCCGGTACCTACCCCCGCAACGAAAACGTCTATCTCGCCTCCGGCGTCATGCCAAATCTCGGGCCCAGTGGTAAGCTCGTGAACGCGAGGGTTTGCAGGATTTTCGAATTGGCGCGGGACCCATGCAAAGGGCAATTCGGCGGCAAGCGACTCAGCCTTTTGTATAGCCCCATCCATACGCTGACTCGCAGGAGTCAATACAACTGTCGCGCCTAGCGCGCGCAACATATTCTGTCGCTCCACGCTCATGGACTCCGGCATCGTAAGAATCAAGCGATAACCACGCGACGCGGCGATAAACGCTAGAGAGATTCCCGTGTTGCCGCTAGTGGCTTCAATTATGTATGTATTTCGGTCGAGCAGGCCCGCAGCCTCCGCTTGTTCCACCATTGCGCGGCCCACTCGGTCTTTGATGCTCGACAAGGGATTGAAGTACTCGAGCTTTAACAGAACACGCACCTTTCCTTTTGCATTTAATGCAGGCAGTTTCAACTCGACCATGGGCGTGTTCGATGTGGTGTCGACTATCGACTGATGGATGCGCGCGACCGCAGGTTCGACCGGGGCCGAACCGGATTGCAGCGAGACTGCATTGATGTCTGGTGCGAACTTTTTCGCCGGAAAGCTCATCGTTTTGTTCCTTTATGTCTACGGTATTTGCACCGGAGTCATTGAGACCCGGTCCTAACGTTCAGATGCCGTCCTGAAATTCGAATTCAAAAGGGGGCACAAAAGGTTTCGGTTCGGTACTCGCGCGCTTAGCCTGCTCCAGTGCGGTGTGGTAGAGCTGTTGGCGCGACCGGTACTGCTCAGGTGTTAGTTCGCGCAAAAAAGCATCCGGGCATTGGACAAATGCTTCATCAACCGCCTTCGAAGGTATTCGTTCTGAAATGCGATTAGGCGCTGGGCGTTGCATGCTGGGAATTCCTTAAAGTTTATAAATATTAGTAACTAGATCATGTTTATAGTGTAAATGTAATCCGTTGTGGTGTCAAGTGGAATGTTTTCCCGACTAAATCCGTAGGAAAACTCGATGCAAATCTTATTGTAAGTGACTATTGTGTATTGACTTACGTGTGTTGTTGTGTTATGCTTTGGCTACCTCGCAAGAGCATCGATTCTCAAGTAATCTCACAAACAAGCGGAGTTCGCACCCTACAAAGGGCCCGGCACCCGAAAACACAGGAGAGCTCCAATGACTGGCATGATGATGGATCGCGGAACGATGGGTATGGGTGGTGCTTCGATGCCGATGATGGGAACGGCAAGCATGAACATGATGATGATTCCCCGGTGCACGATGAAGATGGAGAAGTGCGCTGGCGGAATGAAAATGATGTGCATGTGCAAGGACGAGGCGGCCTGCGGAATGATGCAAAACCTCTGCACTATGCTTGGCGGCGGCATGATGAGCTGCTGCATGATGATGAACGGCATGATGACGATGTGCTGTAACATGACCATGGGCATGGCCAAGTGCGAAATGACGAAAGACGGCATGTGCGTTACCTGGACGAGCGGCGACGCCATGTGCTGTGACATGATCCAGGCCTGTTGCGATGCCATGATGAAGATGATGGAATGCGGCTGCACCTGCTGTGTAACGATGAACAATACGCCCGTCTGTTGCGGTGGGATGATGTAGTCTTAGGAAATTCGCTAAACCTTTTAAAGCGTCCGCACCGGAGAACGGTGCGGACGCTTCAGTTTTGGACCAGGTTTAAAGTAGGGGCGTAAATAATGCTATTTGGGTTAATCATCGGCTGTTTGTCCCGTGCCGCCCAGTCGAGACTTCGGAATTGCGCGAATCTTTTACAAGCACAATCCATGCAAACAGAAATAGCCGTCAAGAATCGGACTATCCGCGCGGTAGTCAACTTCAAAATCCACGTGCACGGCCGAGGTGCTGAGGACGGCCGACAGGCCGACGTTTGGCGAAGCTGTGGTACGTATCTCAACAAATCTCGTTGCCTTTAGGTTAACAAGAGCGGTCAATCTGTTTTTCGTCATCTTGGAAGGAGCGTGCGGCACCGCTCCTCCCTATTAGCACCCTACTATTGCTGGTTGTAAATTTTATAGACGTGGATTAGACTAACCGAGAAGGAATACGTGCTCCGATAAAGTGAGAAGTCGAGTGTTGCCCCGGTCAACAGCGAGGTTTCGGAATGAGCATTCACAAACGCGCTTACAAGCATGTAGTTACAACCTTGGCGATACTAGCTGTATTCATGTTTACCGGCAGGACGGGTGCCGAGCAGGACGATCTGCGCATTGCAACGGAAGCAATTACCATAGGACCTGGCCTTTGGAAGGATCTCAGTTTAAGTCGTTCAGACTGGAGCGGTAAAGAATTCAGGCACCTCAGGGTCATAGGTTGCGATCTGACATATGCGAAGTTTGACGGCGCTAACTTGGCTCGCTTTTTCACATCAAGCTCCGACCTACAAAACGCAAGTTTCAAGAAAGCAAACCTTGGCGGTGCCCATTTCATCAATATCGACATGAGCGGGGCTTCATTTGCGGGAGCAAATCTTATGGCGGCGAACCTATGGGTCGGTTTCCCAGGGGGTGTCCGGGTCAGCCGCACGGATTTCTCCGGTGTGGATTTTCACAAAGCCGACCTACGCGATCTGCTGGGGAGGGCCACCTCGTTTAAGGGAGCAGAGATGGACTATGCGGATTTGAGAGACTCCGTACTCATCGGAGCGGATTTTTCTGAAGCAATTCTCGCGTATACGGATTTTAGGGGCGCTTTCTTGGGAAATTGCGTTTTTACAAACAGAAGCGCCTCTAATTGGATGGCTTGTAAAATCGAAGGTGCAAGTGTCCTAGGTGCAAAGCCACAAGAGTTCGTCGATTGGGCCCTCAAGAAAGGCGCGAATACGATGGACTTGGAAACATGGTACGAAGTAACGGAAGCGAGGAAGGCAAAGGAAAAGATGGAGGCACAGAAATCGGAGTCATCTCAGCTCTCCCCTTAGGGATTCCGCCGCTCGACTAAAAAGGACTTAACGGCACACTGGAGATGGCAAAAGGTCGGTTCTTCGCCAAGTGAGGGAAGTTCACCCACCAGCTCAACCTACAGCGACTACTTCTACTAACGCAGTTTGTGCGGCGATCTGGCACTGGATGGTATACTGCGTAGTCCAATCAGTAGTAGGTGGATAAATTTTGCCATGACATGGTTTGAGTACTTCCGCGTCGCGATAGATTCCGTATCCCAGAATAAGGTCCGGTCGTTTTTGACGATGATCGGGGTGACGATAGGCGTGCTCGCCGTCATTTTGCTTGTGGCACTGGGGGAAGGAGCGCAAGCCTATGTAGCGCAAGAGTTTGCGAATATGGGCACCAACCTCTTAATCATCACGCCCGGTAAGCAGGAGACGTCCGGCATGATGCCGATCGTCGCCGGCAGTTTCCGCAAGCTGACCTATGAAAACGCGAAAGAGATTCAACGGCGCGCGGTCGGCGTGAAGGAGGTCTCCCCCGAAGTGCTGGGGGCGGGCGCGGTGAAATTCCGGGATCGCGAGCGCAATACGATGATACTCGCCGTGACGCCTGCCCTGGAACGCATTCGAGATGTGCATGTCGATACCGGCCGGTTTCTGGATGAAAACGATATCGAGAAGAACAACAAAGTGTGTGTACTCGGTTCGCAACTGAAGGAAGAACTATTCGGCACGGACAACGCACTCGGACAACGCGTGTCGATCAATCGCAGCCGTCACCTGGTGGTTGGCGTGATGGAGCGCAAGGGCATGACCCTTGGCATCAACGCGGACGATCTTGTCTTCGTTCCCTTGTTGAGCGGGCAGCAGATGTTCTATGGCGGCGAAGACGAGCTGTATCAAATCGTGGTGCAGGCGAACAGCCCAGCCGAGACCAAGCAAGCCACGGAATCCATTCGCGCGATATTGACGGCGGCGCATGACTACACCGAAGACTTTACCATTCTCGATCAAACCTCCATGCTAGCGACGCTGGACAAAATATTCGTGGCGTTAAAAGTGATGCTGTCGGGCATCGCGTCGATATCCCTTCTCGTGGGCGGAATCGGCATCATGAATATCATGCTTGTGTCGGTCCGTGAGCGCACGCGCGAGGTGGGAATTCGAAAATCCGTCGGCGCGACACGACGCGACATAGGACTTCAATTCGCGATCGAGGCCATCACCTTGAGTTGTATCGGCGGCGTCGCGGGAATACTGCTTGCCTATGCAGGCACATGGTCCATGCGCCAGTTTTATCCGACGTTTCCGATACACGCGTCGATGTGGTCGACTATTGTGGCCTTTGCATTCAGCGCAACGGTCGGGATATTCTTTGGCGCGTACCCTGCCTGGAAAGCGGCCAGCGTCGATCCTGTGGAAGCCTTGCGTTACGAGTAGCGCCAATCGGACCAACAGGCAGCGGCAGGGGCGTGTTGGGGAAGCATCATGAATCAGCAAATCCCGAAATGGGTAATTGTTCTGCTCGTTGTTGGCATCGCGGCGGTCTTGGTTGTCCCACCTTGGCAATACAATTCCGGCGAAAAAGATGGAAACCGGCCTGAGTTCAAGGGATGGTCTCCCTGGTGGGGAGAACGTCCAACCTTGACCGAAGGGCATTTTGCCGGGCAGCCGGAAGCCTGGACTCTTCACAACACCTATCTGCTGTACGAAATTATCGGCGTGTGCTTTGTTGTGCTTGCCGCGGGCGCGGTCGCCGGCAAAAAACAGAGCGCCCCGGTTCCCGAAGCGGAAGCAACGCC
>CALEZK010000626.1 GCA_937928585.1 uncultured bacterium
GGGTAACGTTACGGTTCAGTCAATCCACGCGCACGCCGGGTATTTTCGCAAGAAACGCCCAGCCGCGATCCGTATACTGCACCGCAATGGCAACCATCACCGTAGCGGTCTGTGCGCGCAACGCCGAAAAGATCATCGGCGCGTGCCTCGAAAGCATCCAACGACAGACGGTCGTACCCGACGAAGTCATTGTCGCGCTGGACGACCTGAGCGACCCCACCGGAGAAGTGGCCCGCGGCTATGGCGCGCGGGTGATTGCAAGCAATGCCACGGGCTTATATGAGGCCCGGAACGCCGTGCTGGCGGCATGCACCACCGATTATCTCGCGTTCACGGATGCCGACTGCGTCCTTGTGCCGGAATGGGTCGCGCATGCCAAGCGGGTGCTCGACAAAAAGCCGGAGGTCGCCGCGGGCACGGGCCGACACCCGCCGGTGGGTCCGCGCAACTTCGCCGCATGGTTGCACCACATGTGGTTTATCGTCGAGACCGAGCGCACCGGCTACACGCAGGGTATCATCGGCGGCAACAGCTATTTCCGCATGAGCGCTTTGCGCGAGGTTGGGGGATGGCTCAATCTGCCGCGTCACAGCGCCGCGGAAGACGTGTACATCGCCATGGCGCTGCAACGCGCGGGACACCGTATTTGGTTTGAAGAGGGCGCGGCGGTTCAGCATCACTACGAGACGCGATTTGCCGGGCTCATACGCAAGGCGCAAATGATGGGAAAGGACATTACCGTCATGATGCGCGCCAGCGGATTTCGCGGGGGCATGTGGTGGTATACGCTCGCGATACCGGTGCTCGCTGCAATGTTGCCGCTGGGGCTCGTGTTGATGCTGGTGCATATATGGCTCGGCACCGTGGTGGCCGTGTTTCCGTTGCTCGTCACCTTCGCATTTCTTGCCAACCGGTTTCGAAGCGCGGGGATGGCCTTTCCGCGCTGGATTGCGCGCTGGATCGTGATCTGGCCGTATGCCTGCGGCATTGTAAAGGGTTTGCGCTCGCCCATACCGGAAGCGGCGAGAAGGCCGCTTGCGTCGTTGGGCCGCAAGACGTTGTGTCTTGTTTGCTCCCACGGTGGTCACCTATCGGAGATGCTGCAACTTGCCGAGGCATTCGAAGGCCACGAACTGGTCTATTTTTCCTACGACGCGGAAACGACGCGCGCCCTTCCTCAGGCGACCCTCGTTCCCAACAGGCCACTGAGTCCAGTTGAATTTGTGCTGAATTTGAATAGGGCGAATCGTATGCTGTCAGAGTGCGAACCACAATCGGTTATTTCAACCGGCGCAGAGATAGCGATTCCCGTGTTTCTCGTGGCAAAGCTGCGCGGCATTGCCTGCGCGTACATTGAGTGCGGCGCGCAATTTTCAACACCATCGCTCACCGGACGCCTGCTTTATCACTTGGCTGACCGGTTCTATGTGCAATGGCCCGAACTGCTTCGCGCCTATGGATCGCGTGCTCAGTATATGGGTAGCCTTATCGACGAAACCGAGCCCGCTTCAATCCAGACGCAGGGAAATACCGATGCGGTGCTGGCGGTTTCCGCCAATCGGGACGAATAGATAAGGCAGAGCGCGCTTGAAAAGCAGCCCCTTCGTTTTGTACCCTATTCGCCGCCTTGTTCCGCGATAGCTCAGTCGGTAGAGCGGGTGGCTGTTAACCACTAGGTCGTAGGTTCGAGTCCTACTCGCGGAGCCATTTTAGGTAGTCCAGCCACCCAGAAATGGGTGGCTTTTTGCCTTTTTACGTTTACATTCTGAGATCTGAATCGAATGGCCGGACTTATGTTGGCCAGACGGCGGACCTTGATCGTCGGGTCGCGCAACATAACGATCCGAACTGTACCCTCACGAAACACACGAAGAATATTCCTGGGCCATGGCGTTTGATTCATTCAGAGCAGTACGCAACGCGCTCCGAGGCGATGTCGCGCGAGCGTGAACTCAAATCTGGCAAGGGAAGAGAATGGATTCGCAATACCCTACTGAGCAAGGAGGCGGGTGGCTGTTAATTCGCCGCGGCGAATCGTAGGTTCGAGTCCTACTCGCGGAGCCATTTTAGGTAGTCCAGCCACCCAGAAATGGGTGGCTTTTTGCCTTTTTACGTTTACATTCTGAGATCTGAATCGAATGGCCGGACTTATGTTGGCCAGACGGCGGACCTTGATCGTCGGGTCGCGCAACATAACGATCCGAACTGTACCCTCACGAAACACACGAAGAATATTCCTGGGCCATGGCGTTTGATTCATTCAGAGCAGTACGCAACGCGCTCCGAGGCGATGTCGCGCGAGCGTGAACTCAAATCTGGCAAGGGAAGAGAATGGATTTGCAATACCCTGCTGAGCAAGGAGGCGGGTGGCTGTTAATTCGCCGCGGCGAATCGTAGTTTCGAGTCTTGCTCGCGGAGCCATTTTGTGAAGATTTGCCACCCAGAAATGGGTGGCTTTTTTGTGCTTAACCCCTGATGCGGCTTACCGAGCGCCAACGGTAACCAGTGGACGGATGTCGTTGAGCTTCTTCTCGCCGATGCCCGCCACGTTGTCCAGGTCATCGACAGACTGAAACGGCTGGCGCGTGCGGTATTCGATAATGGCTACGGCGGTCTTCGGGCCGACGCCGGGGAGGGCCTCCAACTCTTCGGGGGTGGCCGAATTTAGGTCGAGCAGTCCTCCCTCGGTTTGCTTATCCGCAGCACTCGTCGCGGTTGTGGCGGCGCGCTGAATTGGCGTCGTCTTTCGGTTGGCCCATCCCGAGACGGTGTACTCGGGAGGGTTCATGGCGGCGGCACTTTCGCCTGAGCGCAGTACCATGCGCTTACCATCCTCAATGCCTGCCTTGCCGGCGAGGGGTATGGTCAACGTGGTGCCATCGAGTAAAGTTGCGGCCTGATTGATGTCCGACGTGTCTGCATCGTCCAACGTGCCGCCGGCAGCCTTCACCGCGTCCGCTACGCGGTCACCGGCAGCAAATTCGTATACGCCCGGTGCTACAACCGCACCCGCAACGGAGATGCGGACGGATCGGACTGGTTCGCTTACTTGGGTAGGTGAAGGAATCGTTTCCGGGGCGGCAGGCTGCGGGGCGACTTGCGAGGTGAGCGCGGCAACGGGGGCGATGGCCTCTGGCCGCGCAACGACAACTTCCTTCACAGCGACTTTTGTTTCTTGTCCTGCCGCAAAATAGTACGCGAGGCCACCCACGCAAATCGCGGCGGCACACCCCGCAAGGAGTGCTTGCTCCTTTGCCGTCAGCAGCTTACTCAGCATAATCGCACACCCATGGCCCCGACAGTGTATGGGTATTGTAACGGTGCAATGGGCAAAGGGCAAAATAGGGCAGGGCGAGCGTCGCCGCGGTTCGCGAGGACGCTCGCCCTGCCGTAAAGGGCTAGAAGCGGTTCTTTACATCGCCGCATACGCGCGTGGGGATGCCGAGGTTCAGGCAGGTACTGACCAGTTCCTGCAGAATATCGCCGTACCCCACCGTGATGTGGTTGGACATGTGCGAAGCCATGCACTCGTTGCGGTCGTATCCGGGGATGTGCGCGTTCATGATCGGCCATACCGGCGTAGTTTTGTTCAAGCGATCCTGGACTTCCGCTTCGGGAAGTTTAACGACTTCGCCGGTGCCGCAGTCCATGCCGAGTTGACCGAACTGTTCGTAGAAGCGCGCCCAGGTGATTACACCCGGCTTCGATACACCGGAACACGTGCCGCCGCCCTTGGGGAAATACATCTTCGGTTGGCGATACACCTTCGTGTTCTTCCATCCACCCCAGTGCGCGGGGGGTGCCGCGCCGGAGATCAGAAATACCCAGATGAACTTGCCTTTGTACATCCGGCCCCAACGCACATCGTGCAGCGTCGTTTCCGGCGCCATGCCTTTGCGTTGGTAAATGTCGTTCATGATCGACTGCGGAATGCCCGAGCCCAGATCCGTCTCGTTAAAATGGACAATTGGCTTGCCTTTTTCGATAACTTTGCCGGTCTCATTGCTGATCACATCGGGGCGGTCGGAGTTGTTCAGCATGCCTTCGACCAAATCTGAAGCAGGCACGCAACGCACCAGCCCAAGTTGATACGGAATGCCAATGGACGCGAGGCCGTAACGTTCGTATATGCGAACGGCGGCTGCATACATTTTCATCTGCGTCAGCACCTGTCCATGCACGAGCTGCTCGAAACCGTCCGTGCCCCAATCGAACAAGGTGCCTTTCTTCACGAGCCAGTTGAGATAGCCCTGTGCTTCCTCGTCGGACA
>CALEZK010000627.1 GCA_937928585.1 uncultured bacterium
GTTTCTCGTAGCGTTCGATGAGTTCATCCACACGCCACCCCAACGCGAGGCCACAGGCAATGAGGGAGCCGGTGCTGGTGCCGCCAATGAGATCGAAATAGTCCGAAAGCCTGAAGTCGGGTTGGCCGTGTTGATCAGCGAGATGGCGTTCCATGCGGCGCAGGTATTCCAACGCAATAAGACCGCGGATTCCGCCGCCGTCCAACGATAGAATACGCTTTGGGCCTGAGCGCATTAGCCTTTCCAACAGGTGCTCGGCGTCCATGACGCAGTCTCCCCAGCAAGATTTCATTCGTGCTGCCGCAGCATTCTATCCGAAAGCGCATCGCCGGGCATTTGGGTCGATAATGCTATATTCGCTCAGTCATGGTCGCCACAATAGGGATCTCCCATGCGCCTTGCCCCGGTGATTGCATGCTTATTAGCCTTTGCATGCGCGGCCGATCCGACTCGTCGGCCCGTTGGTGAACCCTGTCGTTTTTGGAGTCGGATTGCGGCACGCCCTAAAGGGTTACACCCTACAGATCGTGCGGAAAGACCGGTATTGGCGCGGGGGCATGTCTCCAATTGCGGGAATTCCGGATT
This sequence comes from uncultured bacterium, assembly GCA_937928585.1. GTDB lineage: Bacteria > Hydrogenedentota > Hydrogenedentia > Hydrogenedentales > SLHB01 > JABWCD01. The sequence goes on from CALEZK010000627.1 coordinate 586, forward strand.
TCCGTAGCATTTGTTTACGTTGCAGAATTTTTGTCGGCATAGTAGACTCTTCTGAATGGGTCGCACGCCCTGTCCGGATTCTTCCGGAGTGTGCGGCTCCAGGTCGGTCTTTAACGATGAGGGAATTTCACCTCGTCATCCCCAGAACTTGGTCATACGGAGGTCGTGTATCACGTCATGTCAATCAGTGAACATGCGTCGGAAACGCTGGATGATTTTCGGAACCAGTGGCGTTCAGTAGTTGCCCGGTATCAACGCCCAAGCCACCTGCGCAGCACGTGGCAATTGGTTAACACCATAATCCCTTACTTTCTGCTCCTGGGCCTGATGTATTGGAGCCTGGATTACTCTTATTGGATTACGCTTGCGCTGGCCGTTCCGGCGGCAGGTTTACTCGTGCGAATTTTTATTATTTCTCACGACTGCGGACACGGCGCATTTTTTCGTTCGCGCAAGGCGAACGATATCGTCGGCGGTCTGACGTCATTCATGTGCCTTACACCCTATTACTACTGGAAGCATGAGCATGCACTTCACCATGCCAGCGCCGGAAACCTCGACAAGCGTGGTCACGGTGATATATGGACCATGACGGTGAAGGAGTATCTGGCGTCTTCGTGGAAAAAGAAACTGGCCTACCGTCTGTACCGTAATCCAGTGATTCTGTTTGGCATCGGCGCGTTTTCCGTGTTCATGATCGAATATCGCATACCGCCGTTCCGCGGAACTTTGCGCAATCGTTTGAGCGTGTGGCGCACCAACGCGGGCGTTGTGGCGGTCATGCTGGTATGCACCTATACGATAGGCTTGCAACCGTTGTTCATGATCCAATTGCCGATATTCTTTATAGCCGCCGCCGCCGGATCGTGGCTGTTCTACGTGCAGCATCAATTTGAAGGCGTCTATTGGGAGCGTGACAAGGAGTGGGATTATTTCTCCGGTTGCGTCGAGGGAAGCTCCTGCTATCGGTTGCCGAAAGTGCTCCAGTGGTTTACGGGCAATATCGGGTATCACCACGTGCACCATCTGAGTTCCAAAATTCCGAACTATTACCTCGAGGACTGTCACCGTGAGAACCCGCCGCTGCAGCAGGCTCACCAGCTCACGCTGTGGTCCAGCCTGAAGTGTCTGAACTACCGCCTTTGGGACGACGAGAACCGCTCGTTGCTGACGTTTGGGGATCTGCGTTCGTATCGCAAGGCGCAGGCCGAGAAAGAACGCTCGCAAGCGGCATAACGCAAGTTGGCAAATTTATGAGGGGCCTCCTTCGCACGGGGAGGCCCCTTTTCTTATCTGGGGCTGTCTGCGCGGATGCTGACTCCTTGCGTATACTCGATTCCATTACGGAGGGAATACCATGATGGTCACAACGACCCTGCTGGGCAAGGACAATCTCGACGAGTTTATTGCGCTGATTCGGGTGTTCGAAGCGGTGTTCGAGATGGAGAACTTCACGATTCCCGATGACAATCACTTGTGCAGCGTGCTCTCTCGGCCGGAATTCATGGCGATGGTCGCCTTGGACGGCTCTACGGTAATCGGCGGGCTCACCGGCTACGTGTTGCACCAATACTATGCGGCGAAGCCGTTGGCGTACATCTATGACCTCGCCGTTGCAACACATCGACAGCGACAAGGAATCGGGACGGAGCTGATCCGCAGCTTTGCGGAACATTGCGGAAAACGGGGTATTGACGAAATATTTGTCCAGGCCGAGGCGGTGGACGAACATGCGGTCGATTTCTACCGCAAGTCGGGGATCTTTAGAGAAAATGCGGTCTTTCATTTCACATCCGCCTTGTGAGAAGGGGCATTTGAAGGGTCATTTGACAAATATATCGATATATCGTAAAATTACGACATGAAGAAGGTTTGTCGAAATATTCATCGCTGGAGACGCCGCGCGTGGCCGCAGTAAAAACATCGTCATCACGGCTGACTTCGATGGAGGGCCTCGCGCAGGCAGCCGATTGCCTGAAGACGCTTGCGCATCCGCACCGGCTTCGGATGGTGCAGATGTTGCTCCGGGGCGAATACACCGTGGGTGAATTGGCGGAGGCTTGCGGCATTCCGAGCCACATGGCATCGGAGCATCTGGGCAAGATGAAAGATCGGGGCCTCTTGGACGTGGAACGGCGCGGCCGTCAGATGTATTACCGGATAGGAGAGCCGCATCTGGGTAGCATCATGGCGTGTGTCGAGGGCCGTTTTCGGTAGAAATTTTTTTGGTTAAATATATCGATATATCGCGATATATAAAGTTTTAGAAGAAGGAGTCTTACCATGACTAACGTAACGATTACCCCGGCAGCGCTGCACAGCATCGTGGAATCCGGTGAAAAGGTCCGGCTCGTCGACGTACGCACTCCGGTGGAGTTTCGCGACGCGCATGTGCCCTTTGCGGAGAACATACCCCTTGAGGCGATCGCCAAATCACCGATCCAAACCAGCGAGAACGGAGCGCCCCTGTACGTGATTTGCCACAGCGGGCAACGCGCGCAAAAGGCCTGCGAACAATTGCAGCGCGCGGGCGTGCTGAACGCGGTCGTCGTCGAAGGCGGCACGAAGGGATGGATCGACGCGGGATTCGACGTCGTTCGCGGAAAGAAAGCAGTATCTCTCGAACGACAGGTGCGAATCGTTGCTGGCGGGCTGGCATTCACGGGCGGGATACTCGCGCTGCTCGTGCATCCGTATTGGGCCGGCTTGTCGGCCTTTGTCGGCGCGGGACTCGTGTTCGCGGGGGTGACGGACACCTGCGGCATGGCGATGGTACTTGCACGCATGCCGTGGAACCGTGTGTCCGGGGACGGCCGGACATGCTCGGCGTAAGCATTTTCCTTGGCGGACTCGTCGGGACTGCCCTCGCCCTCACGGGCGGTGGCGGGGCCATGTTGGCGGTGCCCTTATTGGTGTACGGCGTAGGCGTGGATCCTGCGGGTGCCGTGCTCGTTTCTCTGACTACAGTGGGAATCACGGCGCTTGCGGGGGCGCTGCATCGCATTCGCCTTGGACAAGTGGACCTGCTCGCAGGATTGGTGTTCGCAGTCGGTGGGATTTTTGGCGCGCCACTGGGCACCTGGATAGGCGCGAGACTTCCGGAGTCCGTATTGCTTGGGCTGTTCGCTGTGCTTATCGCGATTGCGGCCTGGAAGATGTGGGTCTCGGCGCGCACCGCGAAGTCTGGAATGGATCTGACGGAAAGCGATTGCGCGCGAAAGGGGTTTTCCTCCCGCTGCGCGGTGCTGTTGTCCGGTTTCGGTATCGCGACCGGCATATTGGCCGGACTCTTTGGCGTGGGTGGTGGGTTCATCATTGTTCCAGTGTTGGTGACGGCGACGGGCATGGGCATTCATCGCGCGGCATCGACTTCGCTGATGGTTATCGCCGTAGTAAGCGGAAGCGCCCTTGTTGCAGCGCTGGCGCAAGGTCGCATGATCGCATGGGATGTTGCCGCGCCTTTTGCGATAGGCGGGCTTGCGGGACTCGCAATAGGCACACAATTGGCCCGGTCAATTTCCGGACCAATGTTACAACGAGGATTTGCCGCTGTCATGGGCATCGTCGCGACGATGCTGCTTATTGACACGGCTATACAATAGGGGAGGCGACACGCCATGTTTTTTCATCAACGCTTTATACCGGGACTTGCGATCTACTCGTACATGGTTGGCGACGAGAAGACGAAATCCTGCGCGGTGATCGATCCAACCCGCGACGTGGAGTATTTCATCGAACTTGCGAAAGCAGAAGGGCTGCGTATCGAGCACATACTGGAAACGCATGTACACGCGGATTTTGTAAGCGGCGCGAAAGAGTTGAAGGCACGCCTGAACGGCGCGCCGTCGATCCACTGTTCCCGCATGGGTGGCGCGGAATGGACACCGCCATACGCGGATTCGCTGGTGGCGCATGGCGATTTGGTTCAAGTGGGAGGGATACGACTTGAGGCGGTGCACACGCCGGGCCACACGCCGGAACACGTGACGTGGGCCTTGTACGATACGTCGCGCAGCGGGGATATCCCGTGGTTGCTGCTTACCGGTGACTTTGTATTTGTAGGAGACGTCGGCAGGCCTGATTTGCTCGGCGAAATAGCGCGCAAAGAGTTGGCACACCAGCTTTATCAAAGCGTGTTCACCACACTGCCGATCTACGCGGATTTTACGGAAGTGTTTCCGGGGCACGGCGCTGGGTCGCTTTGCGGTAAGGCGATTGGTTCGCGCAGCGCGTCCACGCTCGGTTATGAACGCAGGTTCAATGCGTCACTGCAAGCCGCGCCGGAAGAGGCCTGGGTGGCGAACCTCTTGAACGGCATGCCCATCGCTCCGCCTTACTTTCGCAGGATGAAGCAGGTAAATGCGCGAGGTCCCGCGGTGATTGGCCCGGAGATGCCCGGACAAACGCGGTTTGCCGCGAAAGACGTGCATGAACACGTATGCGAGCACTGTATTGTACTCGAG
>CALEZK010000628.1 GCA_937928585.1 uncultured bacterium
TGTTTCAGGCGAGGCATCGATCTTCAGCGAATGTCTATCGATGTGCATGTCCCTTGGGGCGACAATCTTCAGGCGTAATGACCGCTCAGTTTGTTCTGATGCCTCCTCGTGACGAGAAAGGGTGATGTTGGTTTCCTGTCCCGGTTCCAGCCACAGTTGCGCAGGTGTTATGTTCACTTCCGCCGCAACGTTCAATGCATCCGCGTTTGTTAGAGACAAGAACGTCGGTTCTTCATCCACAGGCAGCTTTGAACCACCGTTGAAGGGAAGTGCGCTTCCAAACATATCGCGTAATTCGCCATAAACTCGTTGCGGAAGAACCAGATTTTGCGGCCCGCGCACACTCCACGACACAAGCACCGCTTTGTCCGGGAGCGTGAACAAGTAAGCATGGAGTCCATTGGCACCCGGCGGAATAAGGGGGCGGACCCGCCGAGACACGCCGATACTTTGGATCAAATGTTGGTACGCGCGGTATGAAGGTCGTGGCTTCCCGGTAACCTGGTCGAGTAAGCTCGCGCCTTCGGCTGTCTGCGCAAACCAGAATACCTTCTGAATGTCCGCCGCCTGAATGATTGTCATGTAGCGCGTAAGGAATGCGGACTGACGGCGGCACGGCCGCTCGGCGAAATAGTCACGCGAGTCCGAGAAGGGGAAATGGCGGCTGTCATTGCCCATTTCCGTAAACCAGATCGGCTTCACCCCGCCATACTGTTTCATCAACGCGCGTAACGCGGCCACTTCCTCGAAATGCCCCACTTCCGGCGCGAGTCGGTAGGGCTGCACCGCGACAACGTCGAGATACTGCAATCCGCCGTGTTGAAACACCTGTTCCGCAAATGCCAGATCAATGTCCGATGTGTTCACACCGATTACCTGCAGGTTTGGATCAATCTTCTTGATCGTTTCGTACGTGCGGCGAAGCAGCTCGGCATATGCGACTGGATCCGATTGCGGTTTCCAGAACCCGCCCAGATTCGGCTCGTTCCATACCTGCCAGTATTTTAGCGTGCCTTGAAAATGGCGGACTGTCTTGTCAACGTAATTTGCCCATTGGTCCAACGTCTCGGGGTTGCTCGGCGCGCGATTCGGGTCCCATGCCGGCGCGTAGTCGAGAATTGGCAATATGGTCTTTCCCGCCGCGGCAAATGCGGCGACGCGTTCTGTTATCCCGGTGAAGTCGAACACGCCAGGTGTGCGCTCGATACCCGCCCAGGTGAAATCAGAACGGCTCCAGTCCGCCCCCAAGTCCTGCAAGACCGACGGCTCGCCAAACACCAAACCAAACCGAGCACCGGGTTCCGGCGCACTGCCCGCTTCACCAAGTGTTGAAGTCAAACCTGCGTTCGACAACATCAGCGCCAGCGCCACCCGCACGAAAATTAGGAGTCTGTATTCGTAGAACTTGCGCATGATCATTCTCCCGCGATGCTTTGCCGCCTAAGCGTGGGGAAAACAGGCACGGACTACCCCAACCATTCAGCGGGCCCGCTTCCCACTGGTAAATGTTACAAGGATCGCTTTACGAGTTCGAAGAGCGGCCAATATACCCATACCAGGTCCGTGTGCGCAGTATTTTGACAAAGCGCATTGGCACCCGGCTGGATTTGCCGCGTACTTACAAGTGTTGCTGGCATCGCCGCGTTGGACTTCTACGACTTGCCAACACGGGCGACGGACGTTGTGTCTTTTGGCCTTGCCTTAATCGTCGCAGCGGCATTGCGAGTGACGATTGCACAACTTGCAGCCCAGTAGAAGTTATCGGAATCCGTCAGCGTCCTTCGCAAATATTAGATCGCGAGTCATTCACGCCGCATTGCTCCATTCGTACCGATGGTGGAGGCCTCCGACGCGCGGCAGCTCTACCAGTTGCGAGCCCGATGATAGTCGGCGTAAAGTCACACGGCCCACGGGAGTCTCCTTGCCAAGTCCCAGGTGAGTTCGATCTTCGTTGTAATACGCGAAGTACTCCTTCAGGACTTTTCGTAGATGTGCTTTGCTCCAAATAATGACGTGATCCAAACACTCGCGCCGAACGCTTCCGATCAGACGTTCCATGTACCCGTTCTGCCACGGACATCGTCGAGCTGTGATGATCTCGTCGATTCCCATATTTTGAACCACCTCTCTGAATCGGCCGCTGTAAGGAAGGCCACGGTCACGAATGAGAAATCGTGGCGCAGTGTCCCACGGAAATGCCTCCCGCATCTGTTGCGCCGTCCACTCCGCGCACGGATGGTCTGTCACGTTGAAATGAATTACCTTCCGGCTAGCGTTATTCATGACAATAAACGCAAACAACACTCGAAACTGTGCCGTAGGCACGACCATGAAATCCGCGGCGAACGTTTCATGCATGTGATTCTTGATGAATGTCTTCCATGTCTGGGAAGGCTGCTTGGGGCGGTGACGACGCAGAATCTCTGAAATGCTCCGCTCGGAAATTTCAAGGCCAAGCTTGAGCAGTTCGCCGTGAATTCTAGGCGCTCCCCAAAGTGGATTGGCATTACACATCTTGGCAACAAGCGCTATCGTAGCCGGATGAATCGGACGCCTTCCGGGCTTACCGCCTCGGCACCTGTGCCGCCAGAAAAGCTTAAATCCCTGTTTTTGCCATCGGACGACAGTATCTGGCTGAACAATCAGGAGGACATCTTTCCAAGCAGACCAAAGCTTGGATACTACTACCCAGAACACTCGATCCGCCGCCTTGAGCTGGGGGCGCTTCTGGCGTCGTTTCAACACCACGAGCTGTTGCCTGAGCGCGAGGTTCTCCATCGTGAGATAAGCGACGAGATTCAATGACTGGAGCGTACGAATAACTGTCCAAGTGGTAGCTTCAATCATGGCAAATCCCTCTGATCGTGCCCAGTGCTAACTATTGTACGCGCAATGACGTACAAACATTTGCGAACGACACGTATTTACAATCTTTACTCCCTTAGCCGATAGAGGCGTTGCAGGGGGGCGTTTGTGGCGCGAGGCAATCCGCTGGATTTGCCGCGCCCGTACGACCTCGAACCCATTGGATTCCGCGCACACAGCGAATCACGTCCGCAATCGCCGCAGGCGTGACGGATCGGATTTCGTCAATTGCGGATGCTACCGGAATTCTAAGGGGAATCAAAATTTAGCACTAGCGCAAAAAACATCATGTTGACTCGTTACCGATTCAAATCGTAGTATCTCTTGGATGAATATTAAGGCCGGTCAAATGCTAATGCTGGTGCTTGCTGCGGCGGTCGCCACTGCGCGCGGCGAACATTTCCGCGTTGTATGCAATTCTGCCGGGCCCGATTCCATCGATGTCGCGTGTGAAGACGTGAACTGCTGCTCCGCGGATGAGCCGTCTAATGGGTCTGGCAAAGATCACAAACTCGATCGAACGCATTGTATTGATTGCGTGCTGCAATTAGTGTCGCAGGACTTCGCGAGCATTCACGCTTCTCAGAGTCGAGTTTTGGCTAAATCGGTTCCAGTCGCTCTAACTACTTCGTGGCAGTCTTCGTTACACTCACATTTCATCTCTAGGCCTGTCAGCAAAGCTGAAACTGGCAGCCCACCTTCCGCATATCCTTTACGAGGAATTTTCATAATTCAGGTCTGATCCCCTCCGTATTTGACCCATCTGATTCTCGGAAGCTCTGATCGTTACAGCTGGAGACACTCCGAATCAGGACGGTCGATTGTCGCTTCCTAATTCTTTGCTCGTGGTTTTTAATTGAAGTGCGTCTGATCAAGGAGGAATTCAATGACTGCCTATATTTTCAAGGCCGTTTCGATGCTGGCTCTCGCGCTCCTAGCAATCTCGCTCCCTGGCTGTGGTGCCGCCAATCAGGGTGGCACGGAGAACGGGAGTGCTGCAGATTCCGCGTCGAAAAATAATGCGCCCGCGGCCAAAACAACAGAGATTATTCCGCCGGAGAAGCGCGATCCAAACAGGCTGTGGTGCAACGAGCACGGTCTCTATGAAGACGAGTGCGTAATTTGTCATCCGGAAATCGCGAATAAGAAACCTGCAGCCGCGGATAAAGCGGCTTCTGAAGGGGCGCGTGATCCGAATCGGCTATGGTGCAATGAGCACGGTCTCTATGAAGACGAATGTGAGATCTGCCATCCAGAGATAGCAAATAAGAAAAAGGCGAGTACGCAGGAGCGAGACCCAAATCGCCTGTGGTGCAATGAGCATGGCGTCTATGAAGACGAGTGCTATATTTGTCATCCCGAGTTGAAGGACAAGAAAAGCGCCGACACCTCAGCCGCAGAAAAGCACGATGACCACACCGGACATGAACATACTCCCGGCGAGAAACATGAAGAGGGTGAGGGCCATAATCACGGTAGCGCGGATGCCGCCGCTAAGTCGGATCAACCGGCTAAGTACGAAGCCAGCGCTGCTCCGTCGCCCGGTTTATTT
>CALEZK010000629.1 GCA_937928585.1 uncultured bacterium
TGCCTTTGGCTTCGGAGCGGGAGCGATTACGATTACGATTACGATTACGAGCACGAGCACGAGCACGAGCACGAGCATGCGCACGCGCAAGAGCAAGAGCATGAGTGAGAGCATGAGCATGAGTGGGAGTTACGATTGCTTGCGCGCACGTGAGTACGGGCTTGCACACGCATACAGGTTGATTTGGGCGAAGGTTGGTTAGTTGTGTTCGGGGGTAATTTTTACTTCGACGGTGATTGCGTGTTCGCCGCCGCCGAGGACTACGCCGCGGACGGGGGATACGTCGTCGTAGTCGCGGCCCCATGCGACGGTGATGTGTTGGTTCATGGGCATGATGTTGTTTGTGGGATCAAAATCGATCCATCCATGGGTTGGGCAGTATGCGGCAAGCCATGCGTGGGATGATTGCGCGCCGGTTAGCGATTGCGCTTCTCCTCCTCCGGTTTCGGAGAAGATGTATCCGCTGACGTAGCGCGCGGCGAGGCCGATCGATCGCAGGCAACCGATCTGCAAATGGGCGAAGTCCTGGCATACGCCCCGGCGGCGTTCCATGACTTCGTTCAGCGGCGTGGATACGGTTGTCGCCAGGGGGTCGTAGGTAAAGTCCGAATAGATTCGCGAGGTGAGATCCATCGTTGCATCGAGAATTGGGCGGCCGGGGGGAAAGGACGGCAGCGCGTAGGCACGGAGCAACGGCGAAGCGGCGACGAATCTGGAATCGAAAGAGAACTGATATGCATTGAGCGTTCGCATATCGGGCGTGCCAACCAGGCTTGCGGGAACGGTGTCCCATGCCGGCGAATTGGTCAACAGGACGGGATCCGGCGTTTGGACATCGACCGTCGCATGAAGCGTGATCTCGAGACTATTGTGCGGTTCTTGCACGGTGAAATACGCGACTTCATTGCCAAAATAATCGACGCGAGGCGCGGCAAAGATGGCGTTTACGGGACCGACTTCCACGCGGTGTTCGCCGACGCGCTGGCTGGCGGTGTCGCGCGGAGTAAGGTGCGCGCGGTTGTAGCAAATCGGGACGGTTTCGCTGTAGTCGTATCGCGTGGTGTGTCGCACTTTGTACTTCATGCGCTGGACTCCGCACTCAAAGATTTTACCTGTCGCGAGAATTCAGTGTGACTGAAATAATGCCATGCCAGGGCTTCCGAGATATCACGCAGGGTGCAAGACCAGTCGAGCAGACGCGATTCGAGCGCGACGCGCTTGCCGGGCTGCGTCACCGTCGAAAGTTCGAATATGTCGGTGAGCTGCAATTCAGCGCCGAGGCGCGTGGTGAATTGCTGTTCGCGGCTTGCGAATGGATACGACTTTTCGCGCGGGAGCGCCTCGATATGACGCGTGAGCCGCGAAAACTGGAACGCGACGCTTCTCGGGTTCGATTCGTCCGTGATGAGGAGATCCAGCACGGCCGGGGCTTCGAGGTTGCCGCCATATCGCGAGCGGTAGGTCATTGCGCTGTCCGCGATTTCGAGGGCGGCCTGGAGTACGGCATTTTCCGGATCCATGGGGAAGACAAACATGGAGCGCAGCAGTTCCAGAATGTTGAGCGAACGTTCGACGCGCCGGCCGGTGTCGAGAAAGCGCCAGCCAAGTCCACGCGTCATATTTTCCGTGGCAAGACCGCTGAAGGCCGCAAGCCCCATGATGAGTTGGTTGAGCAGGTACAGGGAATCCGTCAACTGCGTTGGTTTGTGGCCGTTCTCGGGAAGTTCCTCCACCAGCCTGCTGAGGATGCGCCAGGTGTCGAGCGATATACGGTCGCGCACGACCCATGCCGCGCGGTTCAAGGTGGTGAATGCGGACTGGACACTGTTGTTCCACGATTTGTCGAAGAGCGCGGCAACACAATAACGCTCGAGTTCACGGACGTCGAGATCCGCTTTGTACCAGTTGTGGTCGGGCGCATGCGGGAGCACCAAGGCAAGGCTGCGAATGACCGCGGGCAGTTCCTTGCTCGCCGCGCCGGAGAAATCTTCCGTAACCCGCGAGAGCACGCAGCGCACGATGCGAATCGTTGACTCCGAACGTTCGAGGTAGCGCCCGAGCCAGTAGAGGTTGTCCGCCGCGCGACTGGGCAGATTGCTCAGCGTGCGGCGAATCTCGATGCGGCGGCCCGGCGGTGGCAGCAGACTGTGCGTGTCGACGGTACCGGTAGTGCGCACCCAGGTGTCCTTGGTGCCGCCGCCGCGTTGCATTGAGATGACGAGCGAATCCGGCGACTCCGAGAAACGCGTGAGTCCGCCGGGCATCACCGTATAGGAAGCGCCGTCGGCGGTGGCGTAGGTGCGCAGCATCATGTGACGCGGCGCGAGCCCGCTGCCGTTCCAGACGGGGATGGTGGACGGCGTGACGCGCTCCTGCGCGACAAAGTTAAACGGTCTTGCGTTGACGGCACTGCGCAGCGATGCGCGTTCCGTTTCGTTCAACGATTCGACGACGACGGGGCTCCAACCGCGTCCGGAAAATGCGGGCGCGATGAGCAGTTGATCAAAATGATCCTGAACATATCGGAATTGATCGGGATCCGCGCACCACCAGGTGCGGACAGACGGGAGCAGCAGTTCTTCGCCGAGTATGTGGCGGCACAAGTCCGGAAGCAGGGCGCGCAACGCGGGCGCTTCGGTCATGCTTGTGCCAAGCGGATTTGCAATGGCGACGTTGCCGTTTCGGGCGGCCTGCAAGAGGCCAACGAGGCCGGAGGCGGACTCATCGCCGAACTCGAGCGGGTCGCACAGGTGATCGTCGACACGGCGCAGGATGACATCGACGCGCGACAGACCTTCGACAGTTTTCAGAAACACGCACGAATCGCGGATGGTGAGATCGTCGTCTTCGACAAGGGTGAAGCCAAGGTAGCGCGCGAGATAGGAATGTTCGAAATACAGATCGTGCGACGGGCCTGGCGAAAGCAGGACGATCGACGGATTGTCGCGACCGGATGGCGCGATTTCCCGGAGCATGGTGCGCAGTCGCTCGAAGTAATGGGCCAGTCGCTGCACGCGGCATTCGCGCGTTGCGATAGGGAACGTGCGCGTTGTTACGAGCCGGTTTTCCAGCGCGTAGCCCGCGCCAGAGGGGGCTTGCGTGCGATCGGCCACAGCAACCCAGGAGCCGTCGCGACCGCGCGCGATGTCCACGGCATAGAGATACAAGAGGTGCGAGCGTGTTGCGTGCATGCCGTGGCAGGGGCGCAGGAAAGCCGGGTTCGCATATACGAATGCGGGCGGTATGCAGCGATCCGCGAGTAGGCGCTGCTGGCCGTAGAGATCGCGGAGCAGCAAGTCCATGAGGGTGGCGCGCTGCGCGATACCTTTTTCGACGATGGCCCATTCCGCTTCCGGGATGATTTCCGGAATGAGATCGATGGCCCAGGGACGATTGAGGTCCTTGGGGTCGCCGAAGACATTGTAAGAAACGCCATTTTCTTCGATAAACGCACGTGCCTGGTCATATCGTTGCTGTAAATCGCCGGTGGCGACGTCGTCGATGTGGCGGGTGAAATCGGTCCAATGCTCACGCACTTCGCCGTTGGCCCCCGCCATTTCGTCGAATCCCCCGGCATGCGTCCGATATGACGCAAACACGGAATGCTTGTTGGGAGTCTGCATGGGTAAATCCGTGTTTCCGCTGCCTGAACGGTAGTGTAGCAAATTAAGCGCGGGAGAAGATGGTTACTCTTCGAAGGGTATTTGACTCGCTTCAACGTGCGGCGGGCGATCCATAGGCGGGGCCTCGGTGGTGAACAAGAATTCCATCTGCTGATTGCGGACGAGTTTGTATCGCTTGAGCAGTCGCAACGTCTGCAGCGTGTCCGAGCCGGGATAATTTCCGTTTGCGTCAACGCGTTGGAGGAGATCCTGCAATACGAGCGGGAACTCGATGACATGACCGACGCCCGTTTCGCGCAAGAGCATGAGCGAACGGTTGCGCAGCTCGGGGCTTGCGGGAAGCTCTGAGACGACGAGGATGGTGACATACGGTTGGTGTTGGAAGACTTCGCCGGCGATGGCGTCCTGTGAAACGAACTCATACAACACGGGATTCGCCTCGATAACAGAGGGGTAGAAGCGATCCGCGTGCCATGCGCGAACTTCCACGACCGCGCGCGGAATTGCGCTGATGTCGCCGGGGAGCAGCAGAAACGGGAGATCGCTTGCGGAAGGCGCGTTCGTGTTTTGCACGAAGAGTTGGCCGGCGTGTTCGCCCGGGCGCAGCTTGCGCGCGGATTGCTGCCAATTGGTCAGCACGTGAAAGAAATTGAGTTCAAAGAACTCCCGCACCAACTGGACGTTTACGTCGCCCATCTTTTGTTGAGCCCCGTGGGTTGGACCCGAGCACCTGCCGCGCGCGCCGCGCGAACTAGAGTTCAGACAGCGCTGCCCCCAGTTTATGGTTCGGATCTGCCGCAAGAATACGTTTGCCCATATCGCTTGCCCGATCGAACTTGCCGAGCCGTTGATAGCACAATCCCAACTTTGCCCAGATGTCGAGCTGGGTAAAGCTTTCGCCGAAGGCGGTATAGACTTTGGCGCGGTCGCTGCTGTCGGCGCGATCATCGGCCGCGCGATAATGTTCGAGCGCGCTTGCCAATTGATCGCGGGTGAAACAGACTTCGCCGCGCAGGTAATGTGATTCCGGTTGGTCGGGCTGTAATTCGACGGACTTTTGCAGCACGCGGTCGGCGGCGTCGAGCGATTCCTTCGCGGCGGTTTCATCTCCGGCGAGGCGCGCGGCCTTTCCGGCGAGGTATAGCGCGGGAAATGTGGAGCCGCCGCCGGTAAGCGCGCCGCGGGCCTGGATCATTGCGTTGATCCAGTCGCCATCGTTAAACGCGCACTGGGCGAGGCCCAATTGCGCGCGGGCGTTGGTGGGGTCCAGTCCGTAGAGCTGTTCGAACTCCCGGCGCGCTTCGCGCGTTTTGCCGGTGGCAAGCAGCGCGAAGCCGAGGTCGAGTCTTGCGGGGCCGAGGTTGGGGCGTTTTTTAACGACCTGCTGCAGAATGTCGACTGCGCGTTGCGCCTGGCCGAGTCGCATGTAGCATTTTCCGAGTTGGTGGTATGCGACACCGTAGCCATTGTCCAGCCGAATCGCGCGCTCGAAGCATTCGACGGCCCGCTTGAGATCGCCTTTTTTGCTCGCGGTGAGCCCGTCATCGTAATAGCTCTCAGCGTTTTCGCCACCGAATGCCATTTGCAGTTCCTCTACTTTTCACAAACCGATTCGAGCGCGGCGCGGGCCTGATCGAGCGTGATGTCGGTGCGGTGGACCACGCTGCCCATGCGATCGGGGAGTATAAATTTCATGGTGCCCGCGCGCACCTTCTTGTCGTGGCGCATGGCATCCAGCACGGCATCGATGGGCATATCCGACCATGACACCGGGAGACCGTAGGCGGAGAAGCAGGCGCGCTGGCGATCGACGAACGTCTGATCGACCATGCCGAGATTGCGCGCGAGTGTCGCCGCCGCGCACATGCCAATCGCGATGGCTTCGCCGTGCAGGAAGCGCGAGTAGTGCGAAGCCGCTTCGATGCCGTGGCCAAAGGTGTGCCCGTAGTTCAGGTTGGCGCGCACGCCGTTTTCCTGTTCGTCTTCCGAAACGATGGCGGATTTTATTTCGCAGGATCGGCGGATTGGATATTCGAGAGAACCCAAATCCTTCGCGAGAATCGGCGCCACATTACGTTCCATGTAGGCGAACAGATCTTCATCGGCGATCACGCCGTGCTTAATCACTTCCGCGAGCCCCGCGCGGAGTTCGCGGTCGGGCAGCGTCGCGAGGAATTCCAAATCGATGATTACCGCGGACGGCTGATGAAAGGCGCCGATGATGTTTTTGGCGAGCGCGTGATTTACGGCAGTCTTTCCGCCGACGCTGGAATCCACCTGGGCGACGATGGTCGTCGGAATCTGGACGTAGCGAATGCCGCGCATGAACGATGCAGCGGCATAGCCCACGACATCGCCTACGACACCGCCGCCGAGCGCGATGACGACGCTGGAGCGGTCGAGTCCCGCTTTAAGAAATTCGCCGATGAACAGGTCGATTTGCGAGAGCCGTTTGTTTGGCTCGCCCGCGGGCATGGTGCAGATGGCGCAGCCGAGTCCCGCGGCACGCACCAAATCCGCGACACGCTCGGCGTGGAGCGGGGCGACGGTGCTGTCCGACGCAAGCGCGACCGCGCCTTTCGCGTTCAGGCCGCGCAAGGTTTCGGGAAGCGTATCGATTGCGCCGGCGCCAATTCTGATTGGATACGAGCGTTCGCCCAGCGAGACGGTGATGGTAGAAACCGTATGCGCACTCATCAGTGCTTCACCTTGACGGATTTGCCGGAGAGGAATGAGCGTTCCGCCGCGAAGATGATTTCGAGCGAGCGCCGGCCTTCTTCGCCCGTGCAGAAGGGCGATTCGAGGCCTCTTGCGGCGCGCACAAAACCCTCGCTGACGCCGAGGCCCCATGAGCCGGGATACTCGCTGAGCGGCGGGGGAAGATCGAACACGATCTCGCACGCGGGCTTTGTGAGATAGGCCACGAGCGGTTTGTCTGGTTGAACGCCAACCTGCAAGGTGCCATTTTCGCAGTGGAGGATGGTGTAGCTTGCCGATGCGCCTTTGACGGTCCACGAGGCGCAGAGGGTGCCGACGGTGCCATCGGTGAAGCGAAGCGCCGAGACAAAGTTGTCTTCGACATCGCTGTTCTTTTTTTCGAGGCACGCGGTGTAGGCGGAGATCTCGGCGACTTCCTTACCGGTCAGGTAGCGGATGAGGTCCGCCTTATGAACCCCGAGATCCGCCATTGCGCCGAAGCGCGCCAGTTTTTTTTTGAAGAACCACTTGCCCTGCGGGCTCCAATGTTCGGGGCCTTCGTGTCCGAACATGGCGGTCACGTGGAGGATGCGGCCCATGACGCCGCTTTCGACAACTTCCCGGGCCTTGCGATGGAGCGCGGAACGGCGCTGTGCCTGGTTTACCATGAGGAGCCGCTTTGCTTTTTTCGCTTCCTTGCACATGGCGGTGGTTTCGGCGGAGGTCGCGGCCATGGGTTTTTCGACCAGCACGTGGCACCCGGCGCGCAGCGCGTGAATGGATACGGGCGCATGCAGATAGTTGGGAAGCGCTACGGTAACGCCGTCGAGTTTTTCCGTTGCCAGCATCTTGCGGTAATCGGTGTAGATGGCCGCGTTGGGGGCGAATAGCCGCGCCATGCTTTCGGCGGTATCGCGGTTGGAATCGCAGAGCGCTGTGATCTCGGCGCCGGGGCAGACTGCGTAGTCGGGGAGGTGGAGGAGTTCGGCGATCTTGCCGCAGCCAATCATCCCAGCTCGAAAGGTCGAACCCATTCTAAAGAAACTCCCGAAATTTGCGCCGTGCACCGCGCGGTATTCTACCGGCTGGGCGCGGGAAGTGGCAAACGGTGCTGCGGGTGGGGAAGGGGAAGCGGCGCTTCACGCCGCAGTCTCCGCCGCGGTGGACGGTTCGCGCTTTCGTTTGATGCGTTTCGCGCAGTCTTGTGGACTTGTGGGGTTATGAAACTTTCGTTGAGTTGGTTGGTTTAAGTGTTGGCGGGTTGGGAAACCCGCCCTCCGTAATGCGATTTATTCGGCTGGGGGGGCTTCCGCGGCGGTTTTGCGTTTGTTTAGCCATGCGCGTCCGAATTCGAATACGGCGGGCAGGACCGAGATGATGATGATGGCGACGACGACGATGGAGAAGTTGTCTTTTACGATGGGTACATTTGCGAAGAAGTATCCGCCCAGGGTAAGCGAGAAAACCCAGAGCAATCCGCCGACGATATTGTAGGTGAGGAATTTGGGGTAGCTCATGCTGCCGACGCCCGCGACGAACGGCGCGAAGGTGCGGACGATGGGCACGAAGCGCGCGATGATGATGGTGGAGGGGCCGTAGCGTTCGTAGAATTCGTGCGTGCGCTCGATGTGCTTCGGGTTGATGAAGCGGGCCTTCTCGCCAAAGATCTGGCCGAGCTTATAGTTCACGCTGTCGCCGATGATGGCGGCGATGGACAGCGAAATCAGCAGGATCCAGATGTCCAGTGAACCGTTTGCGGCGAAGACGCCCGCCGCAAAGAGCAGCGAATCCCCCGGTAGAAACGGCGTAACGACGAGGCCGGTCTCGCAGAAGACGATCACAAACAGGATGACGTGGGTGAACACGCCATACTCGGAGATGATCGAGGTCAGGTGTTTGTCGAGGTGGAGGAAGAGATCGATGAACTGCTTGATGAGATCTATCAACGTAATTCCCTTTGCGATGCACGGCTTCCAGTAACCGGGCGGGAGTATACCGAATTTGGGGTGTTTATTCCGAATTCGGCGGACGAGGGGGCGACGCGCGGTTATACGGCGGGCTTAGCTGGCGTTGATTCGCCGCGCGGGCAGTCCGTATCATGGCGGTGTATGTTTATACGAGTACATTTTGCGCATGGTTGCGGACAGTGGAAGCGGCCGTGAACGCGAATTCACTGCGCGCGCTGGATGAGCGCATTCCTCCCGTGCGTGGCTTGGTCGCGCTCCATAATAAATGGGGCAGCGCATTCGGCGAAATCGATCTGCGGCGATGGTTGCGGTTGAACCGCGTTGTTTTTAACGTGGAGAAGTGCGACGTGATCGCGCACGGGGCGGAGGCGCCCCGGATCGCGGGGTTGATGGAGTCGGCGCGAGAATGGGGGCTGGGCCTGTCCCTGCGGACGGATTGCACCGCGCCTGCGCCTGCGCTGAAGGGTTTGGCGGACGCAGGGTTGTTGGACGTTTTTCTCGCGCCCACGAGTCCGGATGCGCCACAACTGGCTTCCTGGCTGGCGGCATGCCGCGATGCGGGGTTGCCGGTTCGGCTGCAGATTCCCGCGACGATTGCCGCGCCGTTCGACGTGGACGCGTTCGTGACGCGGGCGCAATCGCATGGCGTGCGGGCGGTGCATGTCGCGGCGTTCGATGCGTTCACGCCACCGGCGCGCGGGGCACACCAGGACCAAAGCCGCGGAGCGCTTCAGGCGATGCAGTCGCTCGCGCGCGCGTTGGAAGCGGCGGGGATCGAGTGCAACCTGGTTGGCATTCCCTTTTGCCAGGTGGAGGATGATGCCCGCGCGAACGTGCAGAATACGCGGCAGTATCATCTTGATCATCAGCATTACACGAAGGCGAGTTACGAGCAGGCACTGAATCTCTACCGCAACGCGCCCGCGGCCGTGAGCAAGATTGTGCTCATCCTACTGGCGCGATCCACTTTTCAACGCAGTTTTGTCGATGCGGTGCTGCTGCGGCTGTTGCTGCATATGCGGCTGGTGTATGGGTGGTCGGTGGCGCTGCACAAACTGACGCGTCACTTGCGTAATCGCTATTTGAAGCCGCGGGTCAGCGGGCAGACGATCGAAGAGGTTGCCCGAGAGATTGAAAAAGTTCGGGCGCAGGATGCGGCGTCGCTGGGTCCGGTATGCGGGGCGTGCAGTTTGCGGCAAATCTGCGATCACGGGGGCGCGGAGTTTTCGCGGGCGCTTCCCGGATTGCAGTTGAAGGCGATTCCCGGGGATTTGATCGTATCGCCGATGCATTTTGCGCTGGCGCAACCGAAGTATTACGACGCGATTGACACGGAACGGCTGAAGCGCAGCGATGGGCATGAAGCGCTGGTGCAGGAAGCGGGCGCGGTGGTGGCGAACCGTCCGCCGGACCGCCAGATCATGCCGTATGAATACACGGTTGAGAATGCGCCCTATGATCACCTCGAAGGCGGTGTGCGCTGGCATTCAATAACGAACACCGAGAAACTGAGTTCGCCGCTCGAACATGTGGAACCGCCGTTTACCTTGAGCGTTACATTTGGCGGGGGGATCGCGGAGTACATCGGGTTCAGCTTTGGACGTCATTGCAAGCTGCTGTGTCCGATGGAGGGGTATCGGCACACGGTCGTGCTGCATGTCGCGGCGGACGGTCACTATGTGTTGTTGCGCGATGGCAAGCCGGTGCGACCGGTCGAATTCGAGGGGATGTTCTACGTGCCGTTGCGGCTTGCGGGCCGGCTGGAACCGCGCATTGCGATATGGAATGTTGACGCGCAGATCGTGACGCAGTTCGTGAAGATTTGGCGGGGCGAGCATACGCACGCGCCGCGCGCGGACGGCGTAAAGTTTTCGATTGTGATAGTCAACACGCGGTACGCGCGGCGGCTTCAGGCGGTGCTGCGAAGCATTGCGCAGCAACGGGAGATCGATCTCGCGAAATTGGAAGTGATCGTTTGTTACGTTCCCGGGCTTGATGCTACGGACGATCTTATCGACAGCATGCGGCTTGCGTATCCGGGGTTGCGGATTTTGCGTTCGCCGTTTCCGGCGCAGAACACGAATTCAAAAGGCTTCATGATCAATGAGTCCGTGAGCATGGCGTCGGGAGCGTGGGTCGTGTTGATGGACGCGGACATCATTATCGCGCCGAACATGTTTGCGAGAATCGATGCGCTCGGCGACGATGCGAAGTTCGTTGCGCCGGACGGCCGCCTTATGTTGAGCACGGAGACGACCGCGAAGATACTCGTTGGCGAGATTCGGCCTTGGGAACAGTGGGACGAGTTGGTGAACAGCGGGGGAGAGTACCGGTACCGTGAGGCGCATGGCGTGCCTGTTGGGTTCTTTCAATGTTTCCGGCGGGAGTTCATTCAGGAAGTGAAGTACGCGGAATTGGATCACTTCGAGGGCGCGGACATGTGGTTTGGGATGGCGTTGCAAGGGCGCTATGGCAAAGAGACGCGTCTCTCGGGCATTCCGGTGCTGCATCTCGATCACGGCGGCAGCCAATGGTACGGGACAACAAAACATTGGTAGCGCGCCGTGTTTCCGGCTTGGCCGGATGCGCGTATTGGCGAGACGTGCTGCGTGTTATCGCGTTTGGCGTTTGCGGCATTGCCGCGATGGCCGCGGAAGCGGAGCGTCCCGTGCTTACCATATCTGACGACCGTTTTGTTGTGAACGGTGAACCCCGCTTCCTCGTCTTCGTTGCGTATTTCGACGCGCTGCGCGCTTCCGCGGAAACCTTGGAAGCAGACTTCAACTTTCTGCGCGCTGTTGGGGTGGATGGAATACGCATCTTTCCAAACTGGTGGAACTGGGCGAACATGCGCCAATTTCCGGAGGACACCGTTGTCGACGGGAATGGGGAACTGCGCCCTGACCGCTTATCGAAACTCGTTGAGGTGGTCGAGACTGCGGGAAAGCACGCGCTCGTGGTTGACGTTTCGCTGGCGTACGAGACCGTTGGTGGATTGTCGACGTTGCGGGAGGAAGACCTCGGGAAATCTCAGGGCGCGCTTCCCGTCATCCACGTCGATATGCGGAAACATGAAAAGGCCGTCGCGTCCTTGGCGCGGCATTTGCAATCGCACCGGCATATTTTCATCGACATCCAGAATGAGTTCAACGGACGGATAACGCATTTGGAACAGGAAGAAGTGGCGCGACTGCGTGATGCGATTAAGAAGGCCGATCCCGATAGGCTTGTGACCGCGTCGCTTGCAAATGAGATCGGACCCGAAGCGGTTGCGCGTGTGTCGAATGAGCTTGGGTTGGACGTCGTGGGGTGGCACGAATCCCGCAATCCGTGGCGATACGATGCCATGGATGAACTGACGCGACAGGCGAAGGCGGTGACCCGCAAACCGATTTATCTCGGCGAGCCTGCGTACATGGGCGATGAATACTCCGTGGAAAACTTTATAACCGCGGTGAGCAAGGCAAAGCAGGGCGGCGCTGCCGCGTGGACGTTTCATACGCAGAGCGGATTCGATCTTTCGCGGCAGCCGTTGACGGCGTTGCTGACGAAAGACGAGAAAGCCTTTCTGGAATCATTCAAGTCTCGCGTCGATAAAGTCGCGTGGGGTCGCGCGGGCGCCGACGCGTGACGACGATATACGTCGATGCGGATGCGTGCCCAGTAAAGAATGAGGTGTACCGCGTCGCGGAACGGCTTGGCGTGCCGGTCAAGATCGTTGCGAATTCGGGGATGTACGCGCCCGATAAGGATTGGATCGCGTGCGTCATTGTGGGCAACGCCATCGACGCCGCGGACGATTGGATTGCCGAGAACGCCGCGCGGAACGACGTTGTGGTGACCGATGATATTCCGCTCGCCGCGCGATGCATCAAGAACGGCGCGCGCGTGTTGACGCCGAAGGGAAACGAATTCACCGAAGAATCCATCGGCAGCGCGCTCGCAAGCCGGGAAGTGATGTCGCACCTGCGCGAACACGGAAAAATAGGCGGAGGCCCCGCGCCGTTTCAGGACAAAGACCGATCACGATTCCTTCAGCGCCTGGATATTATCGTGCGAGCGTGTCTGGTGAGCCGTTTCCAGTAGTTTTCCGGCGGCAGTTCGATAATGCCTGCAATCAGTTTCCAGCACGGTGGTGATTCATGCGCTGGCCAGTTGGGTGGGACGAACGGCATGCCGAGGCTAATCGTCAATAGGCATGAGCGTACGGCTTGATGGCCCGTATTCAGGCGTTCGCAGTAGATGGGATCCGTTATTCGGAGTTGAAGCTGCTTTCCTGCGCTTGAGAACACGCCACACCACTGTCTTCTCCCTTCAACTTCGGTGCGTGTTGTTTGAAAGTCGTTTACGTGTAGAAGTTGCAAGGTTTTTCGATCGCTCTTTGGCTTGGACTGCAGTTCAGCGATGGTGACGTACTTTCTGTCGTTGTGTAGTGCGGTCCTGGGGGATTCCGAGTAGCGTAAAAGATGAGCAGCAGTGGCGGTGGCGACGAGGTGCCAATCCCCGGGAAGTATGCTGCGATTCTCGCGCTCGAAGCCGAAGTCTGGCCCCCCTTTGGCAAGAGGGATTTCGATTACGTCGAGCAGTTTAGGAAAGTATCCACGAAGCTGAATATGTGCTTTCGTTATGCGGCCATCATGGAGATCGGAAACAGGCCGAACCCAATTCCCTGTCTCTGGCTCTATTCCTGCGATGCAATAGTCCTTACGCTTCCAGGAGTTCGCAAGCACTATCAGTTTCGTGCCCATTACAGATGGACGATGCGCGCGCCGGGCCAATGTTTGCCAAAGTATTCGGCTGCCAGGCGTCTGTGGCAGTGATCGGGAGCGTCTTCGCTGCACAATAGACAGCCCGCATCTAGCAGGCCTTTGGATATCGATTGAGCCACATCGCGGGAGTCAATCAATGTATTGAATTGATGTTCGTATTCGGCCCATGAAATTCTGGAATTCTTATAGTCGTCGAGCATTTCCTGGGTTGGGGCGAGTTCGGGAAGGTGGATGTACTCAATCTCGCAAATGGACCGAAGGAAATACTTCAGATCTTTTGCCTTTGCGAAGCCGGCGAGTTGCGAAGTGTTGTTCAGGCGTACATCCAGAACGCGTTTTACGTTCGCGTTTTGAAGGCGTGAGAAGAAATCCTGCGCGGATTTCTTCGTGAAGCCTATTGTGAAGATGGTCATGTTTTCAGCGGGGCTTTTCGGAATGCGATTCGTTCGGACTGAAGGTCATAGGCGCGTTCGACGATGCCCTCGGGTGTGTTCAGTTGGCCGAACAGTTCGGGGTTGAGATTGTGCGCTGTGATTAGTCTTTGCAGCGCGGCATCGTGAGTTTCCACTGTGCCGTCGTTGAGAATATGGGAG
>CALEZK010000630.1 GCA_937928585.1 uncultured bacterium
AGCGTGTAGGCATCGATAGAGAATCGGAATGCCGCCCTCACCGCCGGTTGCGCCCGCTCGCGACTGAACAAGGTACGTCACGACGGATGAAACGAACACGAGGGCGAAGTACGGCACTTTTTCCGGCGTCAGCTTCAGTACCTGACGAACGACTTGCTTGAAATCACGTATGGGGGCGGCGATACGCTGCAGCGGCCAGTAGTCCATCAACAACATAACGAAAGGCCACGTAACCAGCATCGGTTTTGACATCAGCCCACACGCCAAAAGCGCTAGCGATGCGGCGTATGCTGGCGCCGATTTCGTCCGCGAATACCTCGCATAGGCGAGTAAACTTAAGAGGCCAAAGAAGGTGCTCAGCACATTTTTTCGCTCTGCAACCCACGCGACACTCTGAACATTCAGCGGGTGAACCGCGAAAAGCGCTGCAACGAAAAAACTCGGCCACAACGCACCCGTGCACCGATACAGCAGCAGAAACAATAGCGCGGCGTTCACCGCGTGGAGGCACACGTTGGTGGCGTGGTGCATCCACGGATTCTTACCGCTAATCTGCCAATCGAACGCGTGTGATAGCCAGGTGATCGGGTGCCAGTTTGCCGCGTGCCCCGTTGTAAAAGCCCAGACGATACTCTCACCGGAGATTCCCCGCTGCACGTATGGATTGTCAGTCACATAGTCGTTGTCGTCATAGCCCGTGAATCCGTACGGAATCGTCGGTGCGAACAAAGCAAACGCCAACAGCCCGACAACGAGCGCGGGAATGAACGCAGGAATGTTTTTCTTCGTGGCGGTCATCTTGCATTATCCGTCCAGCGCGATAGACTAACCGCGAATGCGCGCGGACGCAACGTTTCCGCAATGTTGAGGTCGTCTCTGCCGTGACTCGTTTCAACGCACGCCTTGCTTGATGTCGCGCGCGTCGTTATTATCGTGCGGACGTGGGACATCTGGGGGCTCGCATGAGCGCATTTCGGCAGGCGATCAAAGACATCATCGCCAATATGGAAACGGTGGTGTTGGACAAACCGCAGGTCATCAAGACTGCGTTGTCGGCGTTCTTGGCGGGCGGCCATGTCTTGCTGGAAGACGTTCCGGGGGTTGCAAAGACCGTGATGGTGCGATCACTGGCTATTTCCAGCGGTTGCACCTTCAACCGGGTGCAATGCACACCCGACCTGCTCCCCTCGGACGTGACGGGCGTTTCGATTTACAACCAAAAGACGCAAGAATTCGAGTTTCGCCGGGGACCCATCTTCGCGCAGGTGATTATCGCGGACGAAATAAACCGCGCCACCCCGCGTACACAATCCGCCTTGTTGGAAGCCATGGCCGAAGGCCAGGTTTCCGTGGATGGCAATACTTACAAGCTGGCACAGCCGTTTTGCGTGTTCGCGACCCAGAACCCGGTGGAACACGAAGGAACTTTTCCGCTTCCAGAAGCGCAACTCGATCGTTTCATGCTACGCCTGACTGTGGGATATCCAAATATTACGGCGGAAGGCGATATGCTCGAGCGAATGCGATTGGCCCATCCGCTGGATACGCTTAAACC
>CALEZK010000631.1 GCA_937928585.1 uncultured bacterium
GGATACGCCTCGCGCGTGTTTTGGCCGTTCTGCAATTGAATTTCACGGAAATCGAGCATGGCGCTATCCTTAGGCTCGGCCTTATGATCGACGGGATTCTTGGGGAACTCTTGGCGCGGAAAACGGATAGAGCAAACGCGTGAACTAGGGCTTGTTATACTTGCCACGCAACCTCGGATTCGGACAGGGGATCTATTGTGAGGAAAAGGGGACCGCTTCTCGCAGTCGCCGTCGCGGCGCTCTTGTTTGCGTCAGCGGTGAGCGCTGAGCAAAAGTCCGAATCTTTTGACGAGGATCCGGGCTGGGACGGCCTGAACAACCGGTCGACAACGGAAAAGCGCCCCGTGCGTCAGGACTTCGGCTATCTCGGGCCGGAGGTTGTGCCAGGGGGCGCAATCGGTGGCACCATCTCCCCAGACGGCACGCCAGCCTATTACGCAAAATCCATCGAGTCGCTTTCGCTCGACGACCCGCTTCATGCCTCGGGCACACTGCTCGTAAAACCCGGGGGCGGAAACGTTCTACTGGGCTTCTTTAATGCGGATTCAATAAACGAATGGCGCACCCCAAATTCGATGGTATTTCGAATCAACGGGCGTGGCGAAACATTTCACGTCCACACGGAGTATGCCACCAGGACATGGCGCGCAGGGGCAGGTGTCATTGGTAAGTTCGATCCCGTTGCTGATCGCGTATATCCGGTCGAGAATCCCAGCGGCAAATCTTACCGCTGGACTTTGGACTACGACCCCAATGGCAATGCGGGCGCCGGCCAACTGGTAGCGACACTAAACGATATGAAAGCGGAGATGGCGATTCATCCCGATCTGCGGAAGGACGGCGCTACGTTTAACCGCTTCGGCCTGTTGACAGTCGTGAAACACGCGGACGATGGTGGAGATTTTGTCGTAGGTGATTTGCGCATCAATGGTGAAACGATCGATCTGACGAAAGACCCGCAGTGGGATGCGGTCGGCAATCATGCGTCTTATTTCAGCGAAGAAACGCGGCCACGATTTAATTTCGGCTATTCGAAAACCCAAAACGCCGGTGGTAAATCAGCGGGAGAAATTGGCGGGCTGTTTTTCCGCGGCGATTGCCGTTATCCGGATAGACTTGCATACTATGGTGCGAAGACCGCGCCCCTTACGTCCGCAAAAAAACTTTCTGCCTCTGGAAAAATCTCCTTCCACCGCGGTGTCTCCGACAGCACCACGATTTTCGGCTTCTTCAACTCGGTTCGTAGTGTGAACGTAAACGAATCTCAGAAGCATGCTCTGCCATGCGATTTCATGGGGTTTGCTATCGAGGGGCCCTCTGCGCAGGGTTTCTTCGCGTACCCCACATATCGGATGCAGGGTGATGCCAGCAGCCAGGGGCGTTACGAAGGACTGCCATACATTTTTCCAGATGGCACATCGCACGACTGGACACTGACTTACGATCCAGGCGTTTCCGGTTCGGAAGGGTCCATAAGATTTACGTTAGACAATAATCCACCAGTCATTCTCGCCATACCTTCCGAACATGTGGCAGAGGGCGCGTCGTACAACCGCTTCGGATTTGTCACGCCATGGATCGACGGAAACGGGCAGATTGTCTATCTGGATGACCTTACATACACCGTCAAACAGTAGCGCACTTGGAATCGTTATACTGCTTTCAAATGGCGATTCCCGAAGTCCTACAACGAATAAATCACACAACCCGTCCCCGCCATTTGCGAGTAAAAATTCTGGAGTCTCGAAATGTTGTTACCATCAGCACGCATGGTCGCCACAATCCTGATCGCGTTGCTTTTCGTGACCACCACGTCGGCGGAAACGGCCTTTCCCGGCGAAACATGGGAGTCGCGTACGCCCGAATCGTTCTCCATGAAATCGGCAACCTTGGAGCGCCTCGCGTCGGCGATCGGTGGTCGCGGGTGCATCGTAAAAGATGGATACGTCATTCACGCTTGGGGCGATCAATCAGAACGTAGCGACTGGATGTCCTCTGCAAAGCCTGTGCTAAGTACTTTGCTTTTCTTTGCGATAGAAGAGGGAAAATTAAGTGGCGTCGATCACCGGCTTGCCGATTTGGGATGGCCAGTGTCGGAGAAAGACCAATCCTTGGCTTTCCATCACCTTGCGAATATGACGAGTGGCTATGCGCGTCCAGAACCGCCCGGCGCGGCATGGGCATACAACGACTTCGCAATCCAACTCTATCAGTTGTCCCTGTTCGACAAGGTCTTTCAACAAGACCCGGAAGTTGTATTTCATGATCCAACCCGACTCCGCGCGTTGAATTTCGAGAAGGGTTTCGCATTTCGAGAAGAAACGCGCCGCATCTCCGCGTCAGTCGCAGATTTCGCGCGCGTCGCGTGGCTTTGGTGCAACAAAGGCAATTGGAACGGCAGGCAGATTCTGCCTCAGCGCTATTTTGACGAGTACATGAAACCCTGGGTTCAGAATACTCTCCCGCAGACGGCAGAGGCGCAAACCAATGATTATCTTTCCCTCGGCTCGTATGGCGGAGATTCCGATCACTTTACCGAGTATGGGCCTGGCATCTACGGTTTCAACTGGTGGTTCAACGACTATGGCCGCCGCCACCCCGATACGCTCACATGGCCGGACGCGCCCCGCGACACATTCATGAGTATCGGCGCTGGCGGCAACAACACCGTCATGATTCCAAGCATGAAGCTCATGCTCGTCAGCGCGAAGGGGGACTGGGGAAAACTGGAACCCGGCAGCACCGATTCAAAGTTCAATCGCCACATCAAGACACTGATCGCGGCGGGCACTGAAGTCGCCAAGGT
>CALEZK010000632.1 GCA_937928585.1 uncultured bacterium
TCTTCCTCTCCAAAATCACAAAGTGCTACCATGCAAAGTAGCGTTGTAGGACTAATGTACTTTCATTTTGCGCCCCTTTATTGAAAACGAGCGCACCATGCACAAAATTAATTATCGGCCCTATCGATTGAATCTCAGACAGACTCCTAACAACCACTCTGCAGAGCTCATGCGATGCTGGTATCCCCGCGTCAACGGAGGCTCCAGCCCCCAAGAGGAACATACGTCTCTTGTATGCGCTCAAGACAGTATTCCTTGCAAACTGCGTAAATGTTTAGTAGCTGCCATCAAACGCCCATCGCGCCCCACTTCAGGCTCAACTTCTTCTTATTCATCGCGCAATCTCGCAAATAAAAACTGATGAGATTCTGATACGGCATCCCTAACGCCTCGGCAAGCGACTCGGAATGCGCAAGCCTTACCTTATCGCCAGCCGTGCGAATGGATGTTTCCGGCTTTGATCTTTCGGGGCTTAACGCCGCTCATCATGCAGCGCTGATTAATGCCTGCTCAGTAGCTTTCGACAATTTAACGGGGACAAAATACTCGGCGGGGTAAAGGTAATCCTCTCCGGATTCATCAATCACACGGATCTGGTTGTGCTTCTCGGCGTCCGCATCCGGAAGCGCTTCGTACAATTTGCGTTTCTCCAACGACGCGGGATAATCGTCGTTCCGAACGCAGATTACGAAATTATGCTCAGGCGCTTGCTTCATAACACTCACTCCAAATACCGCTTAATCTTCAATTCCTTCTCACCAATGCCCGATGCCTCGTACCAGTGCAGCTCGGCCAAAAGCACCGCACCATCTTCCAGTCGCACCCGCACTGTACCTTTCGCTTTCTCCAACGTCCCTTGCCATAGGCCTTCTGCAGCCGCTTACGTTCACGAATCCCTTTGCCAGCAGCAAAGGTCTCCATATTCTCGATTCTACCCAGAATCTCAAACCGCATAAAACCTAGCCTACAGCGATCTTAGTCGCTGCACCATTACACCGAATGCCAAGTGCAAAATCAATTCGCATGCCCTGTTGCGCTTATGGTACGAACACGCAGTACGACACGAGCAGGATATCTTTGAAAACGCCGCGCTCCCCGGAATACGACGTGCGGCCGCTTCCCCCATTTTGCCGCTTGAACTTCATGGTCTATACGCGCAAAGCTATGGCATGAATACAAATCCTCCTTTCCGTAAATCCTCAAAGCTTTCACGCCGAACTTTTCTAAAGCGCTCCGCACTGGTCGCTGCGCCGATGATCGTCCCCGGATCGGTATTCGGGCTTGACGGCACCGTCGCGCCGAGCAATCGCATCACCATCGGCTGCATCGGCGTGGGCGGACAGGGCGGCTCCAACATGGGCGCGTTTCTCGGTCTGCCGAACGCGCAGGTTGTCGCCGTCTGCGACGTGGACTGTCACCGCCGCGACAACGCGAAGGCAGGCGTCGATGGACGCTACGGCGATCAGGGCTGCATGTCGTACAACGATTTCCGCGAAATCATCGCACGCGAAGACATCGACGCAGTGTCGATAGGCACGCCGGACCATTGGCACGCGGTAATCACCACCGCGGCGGCGCGCGCCGGCAAGGACATCTATTGCGAAAAGCCCTTGTCGCTCACAATTGGTGAAGGCCGCAGCATCGTGGATGTCGTGCGCAAGTATGGCCGCGTATTACAGACGGGCACCTGGCGTCGCTCGCGCAACGGCTGTCGTCGCGCATGCGAATTGGTGCGCAACGGCCGCATCGGCGAATTAAAAACAATCAAGATCGGCGTGCCACTCGGCTTCGCCATTCGCGGCGGCGATCAAGCCGCGTTGGAAAAACCCTCCGAAGTGCCCGTTGGTTTCGATTACGACATGTGGCTGGGGCCCGCGCCTTGGGCCCCCTACGCAGAAGGCCGTTGCCACTTCAATTTCCGCTGGATCATGGACTACGGCGAAGGCTACATCTCCGACTGGGGCGCGCACTACTACGACATCGGCCAATGGGCCAACGGCACCGACCACACCGGCCCCGTCTCGGTTGAAGGCACGGCCGAGTTCCCGCGCACCGGCCTGTATGATGGCCCGATCAATCACCACCTCACCTTCACCTACGCCAACGGCGTGAAAATGATCTCCGTCGCCACATCCGATCAATCGCAATGGGGCATGCGCTACGAAGGCACCGAGGGCTGGCTTCACGTCGAGAGCGAAACCATCACGGGTGAACCGCAATCCGCGATCGATTCGCGTTTCAGCGTAAACGATCTCAGGCTCTACGCAAGCGACAATCATCACGCGAATTTCCTCGAATGCATCCAAACGCGCAAGGAAACCGCCGCCACCGCGGAGATCGGCCATCGCTCCGCAACCATTTGCCACATCGGCAGCATCTGCGCGCTGTTGGGCAGACCGCTCAAGTGGGATCCGGTTGCCGAGCGCTTCGACGACGAATCCGCGAACCGACTGCTCACGCGCCCGATGCGCTCGCCGTGGAGTCTCGCTTGCTGAATAAAGATGCGCCTTCCGACGGGGACGCGCCACCGCCCGTCTTCCGGCTGCCTCCGTTTCGGCAATTCATCGCGCATACGCTTGCAACGATCGTAATTCTCGTTCTCTTATTTCCACAGGTCTTCATGCATGGCCACGCGATCTCGCCCGGCTACATGCTGCTTGAACAACCACCGTGGAATCGCTACGGCGATCCGAATGCTTTCCCGCACGACGTTTACGCCCCCGCATTCGAGTATCAGATCACCTGGGCCGCGTGGTACACAATCGCAAATGAAGCGTGGACCAACGGCGAATGGCCGCTCTGGAATCCCTACCAACTCACCGGCGTGCCGCTGCTCGCAAACTATCAGACCGCGTTCTTCTATCCGCCGCACGTAATGTACGCGCTGATCGATCCCAACATTGCCGGCACGATCGATATCCTCCTCAAGATCTGGCTGGCCGGCGTTACCGCATTCGTCTTCGCGTGGGGAATCGGACTGCGCGGCGCATTCGCCTTCCTCGTCTCCTTCGCGTGGATGCTCGCGCCGATGCAATTGTTTTGGACCTACTGGTCGCCGCCGGACACGGCAGTATGGCTGCCGCTGCAACTCCTCGGCGTGGAAATACTCGTCGTGCGCCGCATGCGCGCGGGTTTTCTGCTGATTGCCCTCTCCGGCACGCTCCTGTTACTCGCGGGCCACCCGGAAACCGCATTCGCCTCGTCGCTCGGCGCGGGTCTTTACTTTCTCCTGCGCTTGA
Organism: uncultured bacterium; assembly: GCA_937928585.1. Lineage (GTDB taxonomy): Bacteria > Hydrogenedentota > Hydrogenedentia > Hydrogenedentales > SLHB01 > JABWCD01. The sequence continues at coordinate 3,240 of CALEZK010000632.1, forward strand.
TCTTCCTCCGCGCCGCGCCCGTTCGCGCGAAATTTTCACTCGCAGCCGTCGCGCTGTCGGCATGGTTCCTGGCCTTGGCCGTTTCCGCCGCGCAACTCCTCCCCTTCCTCGAATATTTGACCAACAGTTGGACCTTCGCCGAGCGCGCCGCCGTATCCGGCAGCACGACGGCACCACCCGTCCCGTGGATGAGCCTGCTGGTGCCGCAATACTATGGCATATCACACGGCCATGGAGAGTCGGTATGGAAAAGCGAACTCGGAAACTCGAACTGGACCGCAACGCTGTATCTCGGCATGTGCGTATGGCTGGGAATCGCCGCGCTTGCTGTATCGACCATCACCCGCCAACGCACTCAATACTGGAACGCGCGCGTTAGCTGTCTGGCAGCGATATCGATTTTGTTCCTATTCCTCGCGCTATCGGGCGACCACTATGCCGGCCTCCCGCACCTCCCGTTCTCGCACCTCATCCTGCGCACCTGGCTCTTTCCCTTCGCGCTGTTCGGCCTGATCGTAGTCGCAGCGATCTCGCTCCAACGCTGGATATCAAGCGCGCCACGGCTACGCAGCGCCATCGGCATCTTTTCCGTCATGACGCTCGTCACCACGTTGGCGTGGATCGCCTATTACACGCAACGAACCGGACTCTTGCCCGACACCGTTTCACAAGTGGATGCCGCAATGGCGCAGGCAACAGTCGTCGCATTCGCCGCGTGCGTCACGATGGTGCTGGCGACAACGTCCACGCTGAAACCATTCGCGCCGCCATTACTGGCTGCCCTGGTCG
>CALEZK010000633.1 GCA_937928585.1 uncultured bacterium
GGTATGGGAAGGGAAGATTGAAGTGGAAGGTTCCGAGAGCGCGGACTATGAAACGGTTGCAGCCAGCTCGAATGACAACGGGGACACATGGTCTGCTCCGGTTGCAATTAACAACGATGCCGTGGAGGACAGTTCCTATGACAGTTCGCCGTCCGTTGCGACAGACCGCGTTGGAAACTGGATAGCGATTTGGCGGAAGGACGGCGATAGCGGTAGCCCCTTTGGGGACGACAATGACATTGTTGCGTCGCTTTCGACGGACAATGGTTTGACCTGGACCGCGCTCGACGCCCTTAACGGCAGCTTATTGACTGACAGTGGCGGTGACGATATTAATGCCCTTGCCGCGGACGGGCTTGGGCATTGGGTGGCGGTCTGGCGATCCAATGATTCGCTTGGCAGTACAATCGGTACTGACGTGGACATACTTGTATCGACATTGACGATCGATATTCCGGTATTCACCATCACAAAACCCAATGGCGGCGAGAAGTGGAAAATAGGCGATTCGGAGAAAATCACTTGGGACTATGACGCCAAAGCGGGAGGCAAGGTCACGATCGAGCTCTTGAAGAACGGTGCCGTTGTAGAAACTATCAAGAACAAGACCAAGAACGACGGCGCATACTCTTGGACCGTACCGAATTCGGTGTCGAAAGGTTCCGGATACTCCGTCCGGGTGAAGTTGAAATCCGACAAAAGGGTCCAGGACCAGAGCGACGCAACATTCAAGGTAAAGTAGATTCTTTCATCCTTTTTCCCTTGCATGACTTGGGCTTAATGAAACAAAAATGGGTCCCAGCGCCCCGAATGCTAGATTCGGTGCTTTGGGACCCTTTCCTATGGCATAGTAAATAGGTATGTTCTGGAGTATTGCCAAGGTTAATTCACTTCGCGCGGCCGTGTTGCTTTGCACGGTTCCGCTGCTCTTCACGCCATCGCTGTCGGTGCACGCTGACGAACTGATATCCACGCTGGAGGCACTGACGCATCCAGATGTGCGGGCTCAGGTGGCAACTCACCTGCGAGACGAGCAGGTACGATTGCAGAACGAGTTGCAATCAGCGACGGACGCTGCGGCAAGAGCCGCGCTGAACGAGCGCTTACGCGCAGTGACGGCCGCACTGCGTTTGGCGGACGGCGCGGCGGTTACCGAAGTGGCCATCAGCGAAGATGCACTGCATTTTTTTGAATCGAAAGTGCGGCCCTTGCTGATTCAGCACTGTTACTCCTGTCACGGGCCGGAGAATCAAAAGTCCAACTTGCGGGTCGATTCATTGCATGCCCTTTTGGCAGGCGGCGATCACGGTGCTGCGCTTGTTCCAGGCGATACTAGTAAGAGTCTTCTTGTTGGCGTGCTCGATTACAGCGGCGAGATCCAGATGCCGCCGAGTGGAAAACTGGCGCAATCCGAAATTGACACACTCGTCGAATGGGTTCGCATGGGGGCGCCGTGGCCAAACGACGGCGCGGTTGCGCAAACCGTTGTGAAGGGCAGTATCGACATTGAGAAAGGTCGGGAATGGTGGGCGTTTCGCCCAGTGCAGGAAGTCGCACCGCCTAACGTAAAGAACGAGACGTGGGTAAAATCGCCGATTGACCGGTTCATTCTCGCGAAGCAAGAATCCGAAAATGTAACGCCCGCGGAACCTGCCGACAAGCGCACGCTCATTCGCCGCGCTACGTTCGATTTGATCGGCCTTCCGCCGACTCCAGAGGAAGTCGAAGCATTCCTTCAGGACGAATCGCCGGAGGCGTTCGCCACCGTGGTCGAGCGTTTGCTTGCATCGCCGCATTACGGCGAGCGATGGGGGCGGCACTGGCTCGACATTGTGCGGTATACGGATTCCTTCGATTCGCGCGGTTCGCCCGCCACAGACCCGGTCAATTCCTGGCGGTACCGGGATTGGGTGGTCGATGCGCTGAACCGGGACATGCCGTACAACGAATTCGTGCAGTATCAGATCGCGGGCGATCTGATTCCCGATCCGGCTCGACCTGAATCGAAATTCAACCGGCAAGGCACGATTGCGACAGCGATGCTTGCAATTGGGAATTGGCCGCAGGGCGATGCCGACAAAGAGAAGATGGTTACGGATATCGTCGACGATCAGATCGACGTTATCACCCGGGGCTTCCTCGGCGTGACGATGAGCTGCGCGCGCTGCCACGACCACAAGTTTGATCCGTTTACCGCCGAGGATTACTACGGGCTCGCGGGAATCTTTTTCAGCTCGCACATTTTGCCGGGACCGGGTCAGAAGACCGAAGGATCGCCAATTCTCCATATACCCCTTGCGCCGGCGGAAGAAGTCGCGGCGCGTGAGGCACATCTTGCGAAACTTCGCGAAACGGAGGCGGCCGACAAGCAGCAGTCTGATGCATTGCGTTCGGCGGTTATCGGCGCGCAATTGGGCAAGACGGGTAGCTACCTGCTCGCAGCGCAAGCATTCGCGACGTTGCGCGCAAGCAATGCAGACGCGGACCCCGCGGCGTTCGCGGCCGAGCGCGGCTTAAACGCGGACGCGCTTTCCAGATGGCTGAATCAACTCGGCTTGAATCCATTGCGCACATTACAGACGCCAGTGGGGACAGTCAGCGGGATACCCGGCGTCTCTGCGTGGCAGGGCGAGGGCGGCGTGCCTAGTGCGGTATTCAATACGACTTCCAACGAAGTGAACTACGCGACAATAAAACAGCCCGCGCGCAGTGTAACCGTGCACCCTTCGCCATCGATGGGGGTTGCTGCCGCGTGGATTAGTCCGCTATCGGCTTCGGTCGTTTTAGATGGCAGGCTCGCGGACGCAGACCCGAATTGCGGCAACGGCGTGGTGTGGCGTTTGGAACACCGGGGTACGGGCGGGGCCAGCATTTTGGCCGAAGGCGTGATGGACAACGCAGGGGCGAGCGAAATCGCGGCACAGCCGCTTGGGCCTGTTGCGGTGGAACAAGGCGACACGCTATTACTTGTCGTTGAGCCGCGAGGTGATTATTCCTGTGATACAACCATGCTGGATCTGCGGCTTGTGGACGTGTGCGACAACACGCGGATCTGGCAGTTAAGCGCGGATACGCTCGCGGATCCGCTGGGTGGCAATCCGCACGCGGACGCAATGGGCAACGCCGGCGTTTGGGCGTTCGTCGATATGGCGTCACCTTCAACGCCGGCGGATTCGCCCTTGGCGGTTTGGAATGGCGCGGCGGCGCAGGATGACGCCGCACGCGCGCATGCAGCTGCTCAGGTGCAGGCGGTGGTTGACGGTGTGGCGGGCGCGCTCGCGGCAAATCAGAATGACTTAACCAAATTGCCCGAAGATCCCGCATCGCGTTTCTACAAGTTCCTGGTTTCCGAACAAGGTCCCTATTGGATCGATCCGCTGTCGCTGGACACGCCTGAAACTGCGGACGCACGCAAGCAGTTGGCGGCGATCCGGGAAGCGTTGAATTCACTTCGGGCACAACCCGTGCCGGAGTTTGAATTCACGGAAGGGGTGCAGGAAGGCGGCGTGCCGAACACCGAGCATGCCGGCATTCGCGATGCGCGGATCCACAAGCGCGGTTCATATACGCAATTGGGCGACGTGACGCCGCGCGGTTTTCCGGCCGTACTCGCGTGGGACGAGCGCACTCCGGCGATGACCGGCAGCGGTCGTTTGGAACTCAGCCGATGGGTGGCGAGCGACAAGAACCCACTGACCGCGCGCGTGATGGTGAATCGGATCTGGCAACGGCATTTTGGGCAGGGTATCGTGCGCACGCCCGGAAACTTCGGGAAGCTAGGTGTTGCGCCTACGCATCCTGAGTTGCTGGATTTTCTTGCCAAGGAATTTGTTCGATCGGGTTGGTCGATTAAGGCCATGCATCGCCTGATGATGCTTTCGTCGACTTACCAGCAGTCGAGCACCAACAGATCGGGCGCAGATCCGGAGAACCTGCTGTTCGCGCGCATGAGCCGACTGCGTTTGGAGGCGGAGCCATTGCGAGACGCGATGTTGGCTGTATCCGGAAAACTCGATAAGAGCGTTGGCGGCGTCCCATTTCGAGACCTTGTGACGCCTCGGCGGACGATCTATTTTCGGACGGTACGCAGCGACCGCACGTCGTATACGATGTTGTTTGACGCAGCGGACCCGACGGCGATTATTGATACACGGACGGAATCGACGGTCGCGCCGCAGGCGCTATTCCTAATCAACAATCCATTCGTGATCGAGCAGGCACGCGCTTTGGCAGATCGCGCGCTCGCATTTACCGCGGCTGGAGATGTAGAGCGAATCGCAAAACTATATGAACTGCTGTTCGCGCGACCCGCAAGCGACGAAGAGGCGCGCATTGGCGAGCGATTACTTGCGGTGGCGCGCGAAGCGCATGAGGGCGATGAGGTGCTTTCCTGGCAGCAGTATTGCCAAATACTGCTTTGCTCGAACGAGTTCACATTCGTCGATTAGTTTTTGACGCTTTCCCGCTGCAATTCCTCGCCCGGATTTACGAACGTGTCGGACTCCAGCGCATATTGTTTGTCGTGAAGCTGTTTGTATCTGCCGTTTAATGCAATCAGTTCCGCGTGCGTTCCCCGTTCGACGATTTGACCTGCTTCCAGCACCAGAATCTGATTTGCGCTGCGAATGGTGGAAAGCCGATGCGCGATCACGAATGTTGTTCTGCCCTTACGAAGCGCGCGTAACCCATCCTGAATCATGGCTTCGCTCTCACTGTCGAGGCTGGAAGTGGCTTCGTCGAGAATTAGAATGTTTGGGTTCGCCAGAATCGCCCGCGCAATCGCCACGCGCTGACGCTGCCCGCCAGATAGGCGGACGCCGCGTTCGCCAACGATGGTTTCATATTCGTCAGGAAGCTCCATGATGAAGTCGTGCGCTTCGGCGACTTTGGCGGCCGCGATGACATCTTCCATGCTGGCCCCAAAGGAGCCATAGGCGATGTTTT
>CALEZK010000634.1 GCA_937928585.1 uncultured bacterium
GCACCGCACGGGGTTATGAATCCCACGCCGCATACTCGCACTGGAATCCGCGTGTTCGTGTGCATCCTGACACAGAAAATGGTGGCGGGCGTGGGAATCGAACCCAAGTACCCGGCGTATGAAGCCGAGCGTGGAACCAACCACATCACCCGCTATCTTCCTCGTTCCTAAGCTCCAGCTTGGGAACGCACTCTTGAAAAGCTCCGCTTTGGTCTTCTCTTCCCGCTCCCTCACTCCGCCCACCCAAAAGGCTTCTCAACCTTTCCCTTCTTCTTCGCCGGCGCGGGAGCCGCCGCGGGTGGACGATATAGCTCGATCTCTTCGATCGCCGTAAGCAAGCGCCGCAACTGCGGAATGCTCATCTCGCCGACCTCGAGTCCGGCAGCGCCCGCCTCTTCGCGCACGCGCCGCCAATCGAAAACGCCCAGCGATCGCGCGCGAAGCGCAAAATAAACATCGCGCCGCAACTCTTCCGTCGCCAAACGTCCAAGCTCGTCGTTGTTCAAAAAACCGGCGTACTTCGCGCCCTTGTCTACAACGCCCGCGCTCATTGCACCGTACTCGTCGTAAAGTGACCCTGCCCAGGCGCGCCCGCCAAAATCAGATCCGCCTCGCGCATCGCCTCGTCAAGGTCTGTCATCACTACCGCGTTGTCGGGGCGAATCTTGATACCATCCATCTGAATCACGCGATCAAGCAGACTCTCGTACACCTTCGCGTCTTTGCACGCGCGGAACATCGCCCGCGTCTTCCGCTTCACTTCATCCAGCGTCACTGGACGTTCGTCGCCCTCGCATTCCGCCCGCTCTTTGAAGTGGTCCACCAAAGCCTTCACGCCCGCCTGGTTCGCCCCGCGGCTCGCGCGCTTCTTCCGCGTCTCGTCAGCAAGGTCCGGCCAAAGCATCCGCCCCGCCGTTGCCGCAACCCCGTTCGAAACGTACAACGCCTTCGCAAGCTCGATGTTCTCAGGCGACAGATCAGCCACCAGCGCGCAATACGTCGAATCGTTCTCGAAATCCACGCCCGGCATGAAATTCGGCACTGGCTGATATTCCGCCGGCGGAGGACCCGCTATGAGGGGGCTGTTAGTAGTGTCTGACATAGCGGCGTACAAACACCTTTGGTTGCTTAGATGCAAAGAACCGGCCTTGCGCATCACGAGGCTGCTCATGACGCCAACGCTCAACTATGACTTCCGTACGCGCAGGATTCAGCCGCCCGCGAGCGCGCAAACTCTTGCGGCAGCGAGGGCACGTAACTTCATCTGGATTGCCAACACATTCTGTGCCGCGCAGGGTTCGCGGTTTTGTGTAGCACATCGGCATGAGAAAGCCGGGGCGGGTGGTATTAACCCCGAAATGGATTATTTTTTGCATCGCTGGCTCCGGGCTTTGTCCGGCGGGTATGCCGACCCGGAGCGATGCGCTTCACTACGGGCCGACATACCCCGTGGTATCTACGGCCCGATACAAATACAAGATTCTATGTAATCTGTCAATGCTTTATGATATTGACAATCACAATATATTGCGAAGTGGTTGAAAACAAACACCAGATAGGAGGGGAAAACCCCTGAAAGGCAAGACCAACTATGCGGAAAATCCGTTCGCCCGAGTAACTTATGCCGTTTCCATGTCCCTCCGGGACACCATCGCATCCACCGCTGCAACCATCTGAATCGGCACTATCGCCATGGCGCAAAGCCTACATCGCCCCGCATTTACACAATTTGTTACACGTGGAACATCCCGCTCCCAAGCTCCCACAGAACCCGGCAAATCCTCTGTCCCAGGCGTATACCCAAGCCACCAGCCCGGACCATACCCCCAAGAATCCAACGCCGTCCACCCTCGAAACCAATCCTCAAACTCCGAAAGGCGCTCCACGGGAGGGCGCGCGTCCCCGCGCGCTGTCTTCTCCAAGGACTCCATCGCCGCAACGGAAAGGCACGCGTCCCCGCGCGCTGTATTTGTCCACCCCAGCGGCAAACCCAAAAGCAACTCCAGCCAATCCGGATTCAACCGATAACCCGCAAAATTCGCCGCCGCCGTCTCGATCTGCCCCTGCTCGAAGAACAACGCCTGGGTTCCCCTGGGACGCTTCTGTCCCGCATCCGAAGGCAACCGCTTCAGGAACGCCGCCGCCAGCAAAGACAACCCACGCTTGCCGTCCGGAACGCTCAAACCCTGCCGAATACCCGCCGGCGTTACCGTCGGGAAACGCCGAATCTCGCTGTGTCCCCCGGACTCCGCACCCAAAGGCAAACCCTCGCCCTTGCCGCGAACCCACTCCCTACGCGGCCACGTCTGACCCAGCAGACCCATCAGCCGCGCGGACCCCAATAACCCATGACCGTAACCCCGTTTGTGGGGAGCCACAGGCCGCCGCCGGTACGCAATCCCCCTCCGAATCGAAACCGAGATCGGCCAACCGTCCGCAGGCGAGTTCCCGCCATCCGCCGTCCTCGTCCCCCTCCAACACGACGATTCCCGGTCCCACTGCGCAAATCGCGTCGAAGATGTCGGCTCCGCGCTCCTCCAGCCCATCGCCGCCAAAACCGCAGGCCACAACGGCCAGCTGCTTACCCAATCGCGCAAACTCGCCCGCGAATCCCCCTCGAACAAACTCCCCAACAGAACCACAAAACACCCACGCATCGGCGAGACAACCATCCCGGACACGCCCCTCGACAACCGCCGCGCTCTCGGCGTCGTCCTCGACGCACCCGACGACACGCCATCCGAGCAGCGCGCAGGCAAGCGCGGCGGACCCTGCTGTCGAACCGAGACACAACGCATAGACTTCCCCCTTCATGCCCCAAGCATACTGCGCCAAATCCAAAATGTCAACCCTTTTGCACATCGCCTTGGGTACGCCGCTTGCTCTTCAGAGAAAAGAAAAAAAAGCCTATGTCTTCACCTAATACCCCACCTATTGTGCTTTCAGGCACATAGGTGGGTAAGCTCCAGACTACACAAAAGCAATATGATCTTCGTAGTCTAACCTCATCCTCTATACCCTAAAGCAATCCAGTTAACGTCTAATTGCTAATCCAAGTCCTAGGTATAAGACTTCCCTAAAGTATTCTTCAGTAAATCTATATTATCCTAAAGTCTTCTCTTAAAAAACGCAAAAACCGTGCCAACAGCCCAAAAACACCCTCCCCGTGGCGCTTCGCGCCCTCCGCGGCGGACCGGTGGCCGGGGTTCCGCGCACAATTTTTTTCGCCGCCGCGTGGGGCCCGCACGCGAAAGTTTTGCCCGCGCCAGGCAAGCGCCCGCATCGCCGTGGCCCGCCGTGGCGGGGGTTCGCGCGCAAAAAGTTTGCATAGTTCCGCGCAGCGCAAACGCGACACGGCTTTGAAAAACGAGACCCGCTCCACCCTATCAGTGACCAAAAGGGGATGCCCCCATCTGATTCCACGCGATACAATCAGCGCCGCGTGTCC
>CALEZK010000635.1 GCA_937928585.1 uncultured bacterium
CTCTTCGAAACGACTCGCGAAGAGAACCGCGCGAAACTGGCTCCACCGACGGAACTCACCAAAGGCACTGTCGATGTCTACCCATGGGACATCGCCTTGGCCGTATCCATGAAACTGGAACTGAGTTCGCGCCCCGTCATTCAAAGCTATAGTGCCTACACGCCCGAGCTTCTCGAATTGAACGCGGCCCATCTTCGAGGGCCTGCGGCGCCTGACTCCATCCTGTTCGCGATCTTGCCGCTCGGGCGTCGTTATCCCGCGCTTGAAGACAGCACGTCCTGGCCCGAAATTTTGTGCCGGTATGACGTTGCCGGCGAATGGCGCAATTTCGCGGTGCTCCACAAATCTTCGGCGCCTCGCCAATTCAATCTTGTCCCGCTATCGAGTCGACCCGCGAAATTCGGCGAAGAAATTGATTTGCCTCAAGACGTTGCGGGCCCGCTCTGGGCGACGATCGTGACAAAGCCCACGTTTCTTGGGGGAGCTGTTGAACTCGCGTATAAGTCGCCAGAAATCCTCCTGCACATAAAAGCGAACATGCAATGGAACGCGTTTCGTTTTGTTCCCGGAATTGGCGAAGCGGGATTCATCCTCTCGCCGTACATCGGATCGCCGGGGCACTTTGCCGCGCTTGCCACGGCACACGCCGAATGGCCCGATGGCCTGCGCTTGTCTACACTCCAATCGATTCGGCTGACCGGCGGCAATCTCCCGCCGCTGCTCAATGCCAAACCGATCGAGTTTGACGTTTCGTGGGCCATAGACCCGGAGTATGAGATTGCGTTCTACCGGCTGGAGTTCGTCGGTTCTTAATCCTCCGCCGCGCTTTGAAACACCGAAAGCCGTCTTGTATTCTGCCCCCATGCAAAACCCACGCGATCTTCCACGCCGCGAGTTTCTCGCAGCATCCGCCGCCGGCGTTACGCTTGCCGCCGGCCTGACGCCATTCGCCAACGCCCAACCTGCGGCCGCGCCACTTGCCGTGGATGGCGGTGAAAAGGCCGTGAAGACAGCCTTCAAACAACCCCCGCGCTTTGGTGAACCCGAGCGCGAGCGTCTCGAAGAGATGCTTGGCCAGGACACCTTGTTCTATTGGAAAGGGCCGCAGACCGGCATCTTCACCGAGCGCTTCCAACAGATCTGCCCCTTGAAACACGTCATGACCTGTTCCTCCGGCACCGCCGCGCTGCACATTGCCGTAGCCGCCGCGGGCATCGGCCCGGGCGACGAAGTCATCACCGCGCCCATCACCGACATCGGTACGGTGATCGGCGTGATCTATCAGATGGGCGTGCCGGTATTCGCCGATCTCGATCCCACGACCTACAACCTCGATCCCGTCGACGTCGAGAAACGGATTACCCCGAAAACGAAAGCGATTATCGCCGTGCACCTCGCGGGGAACCCCTGCAATCTCGATGCGCTCAAAGCCATCGCCGACAAACACAATCTCATCCTCATCGAAGACTGCGCGCAAGCCTGGGGCGCGAAGTACCGCGGCAAACCCATCGGCACCATCGGCCACATCGCATGCTGGTCTTTGCAGAATTCCAAACACATCACCACCGGCGACGGCGGTGTCGTTGCATCGAACGACGACACCCTCGGACCCAAATTGCAGTGGTACGGCGACAAGGGATTCGATCGCATCAAGGGCGGGCAGTTCTCTTTCTTCTCGACGAACTATCGCATGAGCGAGACGCAGGCGGCCGTCGCGGCCGGGCAGATCACGCGCCTCGAAAGTATCGTCGCCACGCGATCAAAACTCGGTAATCTGCTCAGCGAACGCATCACCGGGGTGAACGGCATCACCGCGCACAACGTCCACGCCGAAGATCGCTGCTCCTACTGGTTCTACATGCTGCGCATGAATCCGGAAGCGTTCACCTGCGATCGCGCGCAATTCGTAAAAGCGCTGGTCGCCGAAGGCGTGCAGGCGTCGGCGGGTTACATCCCCGTCACCATGCATCACAATCCCGTCTTTCTGAATCACAGTTTCTTCGCCGGCAAATGGCCCGTGAAAGACATGGGCCTCACCGACATGGACTTCTCAAAACACGAAACGCCGGAAGCCGAGAAGATTCTCACCTCCGGCATACGCGTCGTTATTCACGAAGCCATGCCGGAGCCATACATTGAAGAAGCAGCGGGCGCGATCCGCAAAGTTGCGGCGCATTACACGAAACACGCTTGATCGTTGAAGGAGCGGTCGGGGACGACCGCCCTCCCCGTATTGAGATTAACCGGCGCCGATGCCGAGGGTGTCGGTGATGTCGCTGAGTATTGGCAGGCGGACGCCGAACAGTGCCGCGGCGATTGCGATAAAGCCGACGAGTACGACGATTGCGAATACTACCCCGAAGAACGCCCGGATTTTTGTCCAACGCATTGTAGCCATGTGTTGTTCCCTCCCCAGTTTTATGCGCTGTGCGCTTGTGCCCCTTCGACGATTTTCATGAAGCGGCGTCCGTATTCGGTATAGGAATCGTAGAGCGCCGCGTCGTTGTCCGCGCCTTGGCCGGTGTGAATGATGGCGGCGAGGTGCGGCTCGATGGAGAAGCCGCCGTCGTAGCCTTTGGCGAGCAGGTCACCTACGATTTCGGGGACATAGCCGTCGCCTTCGCCGCAGTAGGTGTAGTGATCTTCGCCGTTGATCTTCTTGGCGTCTTTAATGTGGACGTAGATGATGTCGTTGTACACGGCCTGGTAGTAGTCCCACGCGTTTTGGCCGTAGGTGACGGGGTTGCCGGTGTCGAAGACGACTTTGAGCGCGGGGCTGTTCACTTCGCCGAGGAGGATGTTGCTGTTCTCCGCTGAGAGGCCGCCCCAGCCGCTGCAGTTTTCATGACAGAGGATGACGCCGCCGTCTTCCGCCATTTTCGCGAGGACTTTCATGCGCTTGATGGCTTCGGCGCGCCATTCGGGTTCGGAGAGCGGGTTTTTGGTGTCGTTTGGATAGCTCATGACGCGAATAAATTGCGTGCCGATGCGGTGCATGCGCGGAATGGCGCGGGCGAGGTCGTCGATGTCGATGTTGGGATCGCAGGTGATGGGCCGCGCCCAGTTCGCGATGGCGCTGCCGAAGCAGGAAACTTTCATGCCTTCGGAGGCGACTTTTTCGCAGACTTCGTCGAACAGTTCTTCGGAAACGGCGGTGAAGTTTGTGCCGTTAACGAGACGCAGCTCGAGATGATCCCAGCCGAGTTCGCGGTGCGCGGCGATCTGGGTGTCGATGGATTTGCCGGCTTCATCTGAAATTCCTGAGTAGAACATGGGTATCTCCTGCGCGTTTTTTTGCGCGATTGTTACGTTAATTTCGCTTATTTGCGCAAAAAAGACGCATAAATGCGCCAAAATGCGTTCATTGTTGCTGGCTTTGCTGCGCCAGTTTTCGCATATTCTCCTGCGCGCGTACGTCCATTTCCGCTTCCGAGAGGTCTTCGGTGT
>CALEZK010000636.1 GCA_937928585.1 uncultured bacterium
GTTGACCGCTCCCACGCTTGGCGAGATTCTGGATTCGAACGGCATGAAACTTTTCGTTGCGAGTTCGGGTTCGAGCGGATCGGCATTCTTGTTGAACTCGAAAGTGGCGGGCGGCGGCATCGTAAATTCGGAGATGGTGCTGCCTGAGAGCGCGCAGTCGGCCGTTGAATCTCGTTTCGGGGGAGAACCGCCAGAGGCGATGCCGCAGATTGCGGGCAATCGACGCGCTATCGATGCACTGCTTCAACTCGGATTGGACGAGCACAAAGCGGATGCGCTCTTTCTTTGGATAACCGACCCGGACAATACTGCGCACACGAAAGGCGTTGGCACTCCAGAAACACTTGCCGCGCTCAAGCATGTTGACGAAGAAGTGGGCAGGATTTTCGACAGCATCCTCGCGAAAGGTCTTGCTGATCGCTACAACATCCTGATCACTTCCGATCATGGCTTCTCTACACATTCCGGTCCGGGCAATCTCAATCAATTATTGGTGCAAGGTGGCGTGAAGAAGAGCCTGGCGAGCACCGACGTCATCGTTGCGGAGGGTGCGATTTACGTAGACGACAGCGACACAGCGAAGATTGCCGCTATTGTCGAATTGCTGCAACGAACGCCGTGGATCGGGCCCGTGTTTACCGCCGCGCGTTCGCCGGGCGAGACACTTGGCAGCATACCGGGCACGTTGTCATTCGACAGCATTGCGTGGAACCACGCGCGTTCCGGCGATATTTTGACATGCGCCACATGGGTCGATGATGCGAATGAAGCTGGATGGAAAGGAATCACAGCACAGTCCGGCACTGCGGGGCATGGCACTTCCAGCCCCTACGATATTCACAACACCCTGATTGCAGTGGGACCTGATATTAAAGAAGGGATCGCGAGTGAGGTGCCTACGGCGAACGTCGATATTGCTCCGACGATAGCGCATATACTTGGCATCTCCCCCGCTCCGACTATGGATGGCAGAGTAATGTCCGAGATACTGCGGGGAGGCCCATCGCCGAGCAGCATATCGGTGACGAAGAAGGTGGACCGCACGGAGCGCAAATTGGAGAACTCCACGTATCAGGTGGAATTGCATCGTACTTTGGTTGAGGGCCGGTATTATCTGGACTATACCGTTACAAGGCGATCAATTCCTTAATGATACATATCGGGGAATTACGTTAATGGCAGATTTGAATGCGTCGAACCGGCCGCCGGCGTGGATGATCTATGGCGCGAACGGGTATACGGGCAAGCTGTGCGCGATCGAGGCCGTACGCCGCGGAATGAAACCCGTGTTGGGGGGACGTAATCCACTTGCGCTTGGGGAACTTTCACGCGAGCTGGGGCTCGAGTCGCGTGTATTTTCACTGGACGATCCGCGCGTCGTAGCCGATAACCTTGGCGGAATCACGTCAGTACTGCATTGCGCCGGTCCATTCTCTGCGACGAGCGTTCCGATGCTTTCGGCATGCGAGCATGCGCACTGCCACTACTTCGACATTACCGGCGAGATCGACGTATTTGAGTATGTGCACACACGCGACGCGCATTGGAAACGCTCGGGTATGACCGCGATGCCCGGTGTGGGATTCGATGTAGTGCCATCGGACTGCCTGGCGGCGATGCTGAAACGGACGATGCCTGATGCAACACATCTAAGGTTGGCGTTTCGTTCACACCGCGGGAAAATGAGTCCGGGTACGGCGAAAACGGTTGTGGAAGGTCTACCGAAAGGTTCGCGCATACGGCGCGACGGTAAATTGCAACAAGTGCCTTCGGGATCCATGACTGCGATGATTCCTTTTCAAGACACCCCGGAACTTGCGGTTGGCATTCCGTGGGGGGACGTATCGACGGCGTTTTATTCGACAGGAATCCCAAACATAGAGGTGTATACGGGGGTTCCGCCGAATCAGATCAAAATGATGCGCAGGGCTGCCCGATTCCAATCCATTCTGGGTATGGGATTTGTGCAGAAATGGATCAAAAATCGAATCGAAAAGACCGTGAGTGGCCCCACCGAGTCCGAGCGAACCAGCGGCGAAACATTGCTTTGGGGAGAGGTAACGAACGCAGCGGGTGCACGTTCGGCGATGCGAATGCGCACTCCGGAGGGTTATACGCTCACGGTCGATTCGGCTGTCACCGTGCTGCAACGCATGCTTGAACGAGGACTGCCCCCCGGCGCGCTGACGCCATCGATGGCATTTGGTCCAGATTTTGTGACATCGCTACAGGGGGTGCGGGTTTCGGGAGCGTAGCTTAATCTCGTGCAATTCACCGGCTTGGCCCCTCCTCCCAGCTTACGCCTTCGAACGTCGGGTTTGACCAATGAATCGACCGTGTGTTGAAATAAGGTGTGACTGTTCCTTGCAAATGGGGACTGAGTAACCATGTCCTTGGGTAACCTTAAGCGGCGCATGTCGCCGATGGATGCATTCTTCCTGTTCATGGAGCGGGAAGAAGAACCCATGAGCGTAGGTTGCGTAGCCCAGTTCGAGGGGAAGATTCCCTTCAAGAAGTTCGTCTCGCATATCGAGTCCCGCTTGCACCTAATACCACGGTATCGCCAGCGCGTGGTCCCCGCGCCATTCAATATTGGCATGCCCACGTGGGAATTTGATCCCGATTTCGATATTCACAATCACATTCATCAGGTTACACTCGACGAACCCGGCGACGATAGGGCACTCCGAGAGCTAGCGGGTGAGTTGTTCCGAGGAATGCTTGATCGCAGCAAGCCGCTTTGGGAAATCCATGTCATCGAAGGATTAACCGGAAATCGCACGGGTATGTTCGTACGCGTGCATCATTGCATGGTGGACGGAATCTCCGGCATAAGTCTGATGTATGTGTTGTTTGATGCGTGGCCGAAATCTGAAAAGATAAAAAAAGAGAAATACGACCCCCCTGCGATTCCCAATCAGGCGCAGCTGTTGTACGACGCGCTATGGGACAACGCGACAGACTCGCTTGAACATTGGTCACGTTTTCAGAAAAGTCTTGGCGAATATGCCAAGGGC
>CALEZK010000637.1 GCA_937928585.1 uncultured bacterium
GATATATATTCGCCGCTGACCACGGCATTTGCGGAACTTTGGGAGAAGTTTATGAAGCATACGCGCCGAACACTGGGCGCCCTTTTGGCGCTGGCGCTTCTTTGCGCTGTACCGGCAACTAGTTGGGCCGAGTCTGGAAAAATTTCCATCAAGGACTGGGCGAACAAAGGCTCCTCCAAGAAAACCGAGACAGCGGCAGTCGCACCCGACGAAACGCCGGAACCGCAGGCAACCGCCATTCCCGCCGAAGCGATGATGCCCGCCATTGAAGAAACGACACCGCCTCGGGTGGTTGAGGATTCTCCCGAGCCAGATGTAATTCAGGAACCGCAGGCAACTCTCATTAAAGAAGCACCGGCCGTTGCAGTTTCCGAGCCTGCGATGAAGGAAGTCTCTCCCGAACCCGATCCGGTCGTAGAAACACCGCAAGAACCTGAACGGGTCAAGACGGTTACGGAATGGGTAGCGCAAAACGATTCACCTGAACCCGTCGCAACGCCGATCAACGGCGTGAAAGTTCCCTCTGGCGGACAGATGAACGCGGGTCAGGTGCGGACGGGCGCGGGCACTATCGATTTCAATCTGATTGAACTCGACAAGCTGAACGAAGAATTGAAACGGAGCGTGCCGGAACGCGAGCAGCTTCCGATGACCATCCAGGAAGCGGTCCAGGCGGCGCTCACGAAGAATCGCGATATCATCGTGACTTCGTATGAGCCGTTGAAGGCCGATGGCGATGTTTTGGCGGCCAAGGGCGAGTTCGATCCCGTACTTTCTAGCTCCTATACGATTTCGAAGATTGAGTCGAAGGCGTCGTCGCAGATTAGTTCATTTACCGGCGGGCTTGGCGGCGGCGGTGGTGGTGGTCTGTTGGGTGGCGGTGGCAGCAACGTTCTTGGAAACGTCTTGCAGTCCTTCAACCGGATCGATTTGTTTGGAGACGACGACGACAGTTCGAGCAATTTTACTTTGGGGCGCCTGTTGCTTTCCGGCGCGATTACGCTGGCGTCCAGCGCGGGCAATACAATTCGGAATTTTGTCACCGGCGGGGATTCGCAAGAACTAATCATCGAGCAGGACACCAATACCTTCGAGACAACCGTACAAGGCAAGATCCCCTGGGGCACGCAGTATCAGGTGAAGCTTCAGGTGGATGAAGATACTTCGACCTATAGCGGTAACGTTGCAGAGTTCAGCGGTGGTTTGACAGTTTCGGTCACGCAGCCATTGTTGCGCGGCCGGGGACCCAAGGCGAATCTGGCGCGAATTCGTGTCGCGAAGAATAATCGCGAGGTTGCCGAGAACCAGTTGATGCAACAGGTCATGACGACGGTATCGGATGTTGTGAAGGCGTATTGGGACCTCGCCGGCGCCAACCAGCAACTTGCGGTGCGTGAGCAGTCCCTCGCGAATGCAGAACGTTTGCTGGACATCAACCAGCGACGCCTCGATATCGGTGTTGGCGCTGCGCTGGAGGTCGTGCAGGCGAAGGCGAGCGTTGCCCAGCGGACGAGCGACGTGATATCCGCGCGCACGCAAGTGCTGACCGCGGAAGATCGCATCAAGCTGTTGCTCGATCTGAGAGACGATGCGAACTTTTCGCAAAAGCACATTGTGCCCTTGGACGCTCCAGTTGCGACCGAGCTGGACCTTGACGAACAGGCAAGCATCGCGCGCGCGATGGAGAACCGTCCCGAGATGAAATCTGCGCACCTTGAGATCGACAGCGCGGAGTTGGAGCGTTTCCGCGCGGCGAACGAGATGCAGATGAAACTGGATTTGACCGGCACTGTGTTCCAGGGTGGACGCGGCGACGATGCCGGCGTGGTGTTCGATGGTATCGTCGATCGCAATGACAACTCATATTCATTCAAGGTGGCCGGTGAGATACCCATCACGAACCGGTCCTCCCGTGGTCAGTACGAGAAGGCACGTCAGTCGAAGCGGCAAGCGCAGGATCGAATCGTGAAGACAGAAAATGAGATTCGATCCAGCGTGCGGAATGCCATGCGGCAGGCGGCGACCTCGCGTATTCTGGTGGAGAGCAGCGGTCAAGCGCGCGCGCTTCAGGAAACGAATGTGACGGCGGAAGAGAAGCGCTTGAAGTTGGGCGTGACGACGAGCTTTGAAGTGTTGCGCATTCAAGAAGACCTTGCCAACGCGCAGGCCCAGGAAGTGCAGGCCGTCATCGATTTCCAGAAGGCGATGACAGATCTGCAATTGGCCGAAGGTACGATCCTCACTGCGCACAACGTTGATTATGGAATGCCTGAACCGGAAAAGCCGATTAGCTTCGTGCGCAGCATTGTGCCGCCGGTGCCGCCGGCAGAATAGAGCCATCTTAGGGAAGCCCTTTTCGCCCTCGGAACCGATTGGTTCCGAGGGCGTTTTCGTTTTTTGGTGACCATATGGCCATCACTTCCAGGCACGGGGTGTTGCATTGTGTTTCGTGTGAACGCACACAGGATTACAATTCGGATGGTGTCGCGTTCGCGGGTAAAGCCGTGTAGCTGGACGTTGGATCTCAAGGGGGGGGGTGTCTGCTGATTTTTTTGACGATTCAAGGGGGTGCTCGGTTCGAAATCGTTGTAAGTCGTTTGTTTTCGTTCGCGGGTTGTTGCAGCTCTCGCGGGTGTGCAGCCAAAGTTCGCTGCGCGGGATTTCGTTAGTCATCAATGGTTCTCCGTATGCGTCGCGCGACAAGCAATCTTCTCCTTACTTATAAGCCCGGCACGTTGCAGTGGGCAATGGCTCGACTTACCGTTGATCGATATCGTGCGGGACACGGGCTTGAAACTCGAACACAATTCAGCGGACGAGACGCTCGCCCTGGTCGTGCTAACGTCGGCCATTCAAGACGGCTGGGAGGATTTTGATCCGTCGGGATCGTTTTTGCGTGCTCCGAGCGCGGTTTAACTTATCGAAGAGCCAAAACGGCGTTGCGGACAGGGAGCCGTATGGTCTACCGCCGGTCACCGGGAAAAGAGATGAGAAGCGTTTGCGGATTTTCGTTTGATAGTCTGCCGGGGGATGCGTAGACTCGCGCGCCATGCGGCATGCCCACCATCGCTTCTATCTTAGTGCGTTCTTCCTCGATTTCGCCGTGTCTTGCGGTTTTACGGCGATTCCCTTTTTTGTATTCCATGAGCTTGGCGGCGGGGCACGGATGTCAGGCACGATTGGGGCGGTACAATCCTTATTCTATGGGATGACATGCCTATTGACGGCGGGCGTGGTAATGCGGACGCGTGGCGGCTTGCGATGGGCGGTCGCGGGGAGTCTCGGGTATGGCATAGCGTTGCCGTTGGCGACGCTCTTTCGCGAGCCGGTGGCCTTCACAGTTATGACGGTGATCGCGTGCATGCTGATGGCGTTGTATTGGCCGGCTATGCAAGCATGGGTCGGAAGCGAGCCTAACCCTGCGGTTCGCGCAAAGCGAATCGGGGTTTTCAATATCTGGTGGAGCGCAGGTCTGGCGGGCGCACCACTTATCGCGGGCCCGCTCTATGAAGTGGACTATCACTGGCCATTCGTATTGGTTTTCTTTACGAGCATTGTGGCGATGGCTTTGACAATGACCTTGCCGCGCGCGGACGCGCATCACGCTTCAATCGAAGGGAATGTGGATCAGGCGAAGCATGATGCGGCGAGCGAGGCGCATTTGTGGTGCGGGTGGTGCGCCAACTTCATGGGATGGGCAATGGTTGGCGTAATGCGTTCGGTTTTTCCGAAGCGCGTGGACGAGTTGGTTAATTCGGGCGAGTTGGTGGTGGGTTTCGGCACGTTTGCGTGGGAGCGACTCGACTGGGGCGCAGCGACGCAGTACTCGTGGCTGATGACATTCATGTACGTTGTGCGGGCGGCTTCCTCA
>CALEZK010000638.1 GCA_937928585.1 uncultured bacterium
ATGCTGTGCTTGCCCCCATCTCTTCGATGTTGTCGCGCATAACCGTAACCTCGATTCCCGCCGCCTGCTTGATCGTCACGCTTGTTGCCGTCTCTGCGCCGATCACGCCGTTTATGACTTCCAGATCGAAGGTCGCAATCGTGTAGTTCACAAAATCGGGAGAAACCTCCGCGCTTGGATCAAGAATGTCGTGAATCAATTGCTCTTTCGTTTTGGTCGTGAGCGCGCTCAAGTCCGGCCCCACTTTCTGGCCAAAGCCAAGCACGGTGTGGCACGGCAGGCAGTTCATCGCAAACACGCCGGCGCCTCGGCCGCGATCGCCGGAGAGATCCAGCGCGGGTTTATATTGCGCAATCAACGCCTCTTTCTCCGGTGAAACTTTGATTGCAAACAGGGTTGCGGCGCGCGCCTGTATTTCCGGAACAGGATATGCCTTCAACGTCTCGCGCGCCGTCGGTTCGAGTTCCTGCGGCGAGGGCTTTCCCTGCTCCAGCGCGTCGAGCAGCACGACTGCCGTGCTCGCGGAGGCAAGCATGCTCGCAACCAACGAGCGACGCGCCGGCACACTGAGCGCTGACCAGTCGCCGAGCAGCGACGCCGTCACCGCGGGGTCGCCGCCGTTCACCAACGCGCTCAGCGCGGCGCTTCGCACCACATCGCTTCCGCTCGTCGTCATCATCGATTTCAAGGCTGCAATACTTTCGTCGCCCGGCTTCTGCCCGAGCACAGCCACAGCCGCGGCGCGCAAATGCGCCTGTGCCCCATCGCGATTCGCAACATGTTCGGCAGACGCAAAAACCGGTGCAAGCGCGGATACGGTCTCGCCGGAGAGTCCATTGTTGGGTTCCGCTAGGCGTGCGCGCAGGGGCGTATTGGTCCGTGCCAGTCCTTTGCTCAATCCGGAAAGCAATGCCAGGCTCGGCGCGGCGGTTACCGATTTTGCCTTCGCAACTGCCTCCACAATGCCCGTAACGTCCGCGGCATTGTTTGCAGCGCCGACGATTTCCGTGAGCCCCGCCAAAAACGCAAAATTGGAGAATGCGTAACTGTCGAGATCGTTCTTTCGATCATCGAGCAGCGCGCGCAGCAGCGCCGCGGCATCGGTTCCCGTGCTGCCGAGCAGCGCGAGTCGAAACCATTCGTCGCGTGCGTCGGTAAGCGCGATCTGCTTCAAAATGTCGAGGCGCGGCGCGGCGGGGAATGCACCCGCGGTTGCGGCCACTTGAAAGCGCACAACCCGATCCGAATCAGTCGCCAATTGTGTGATGGCTGCGGCGATTGCAGGGGAACCCGCGCGGGATTCACACAGCAACACCGCCTGCCTGCGCACGCGCGCGTCGGTGTCTTTCAGCGATGCGAGCAGCACGCTTTCCTCCAGTGCGCCGACACCGTCAAGCGTCCACAGTGCGTGGATGCGGCCCTGCGGGGTGGACGCCGCCCGCGCCAACTCCTGCAAACTGGGAATGGCGGCCGCGTCCCGACGCGTAACGAGAAGACGTTGCGCTTGCGTGCGCACCCAGGCGTTCGCATGATCAAGGTGCTTCACCAAATCAGCGCTTGCGATACCCGAAAGTTTGCCCGGTGATTTCAGCGGCGCATCTTTTGCGCGCACGCGCCAGATGCGGCCCAGCGTATCGCCGTTGCGCCAGTTCACTGAATCGCGCATGTTCTGCTGCACAAAGTCCGGATGCTCCACCCATTCCCGCGCATAGTCCACGATGTACAACGCGCCGTCGGGGCCAGTCTCAAGATTCACGGGACGAAACCATAGATCGGTGGACGCAAGAAACTCTTGGCCGGCATCCGCGCGTCGCGCCACAAACGTGGGCCCTTTCGGTTCAAGCAACATGCGATGCACCAAGCTGGTCACCGATTCACAAACGAACGCATTACCTGCGTAATCGGGAAGCGCATCGCCGCGATAAATCGTCAGTCCGCAACTCGCGTTCCAATAGTCTACCGGCTCCGCATTGAAACGCTGTTGCTTCGGCACGATGGGATAAATGCGTAGATTGTCTTTCGCGATCAACGATTCGGTCGCAGTCGCTGCGAGTAGCGGGTTCCGCGTCAGGTACCGTTCCTCCAGCGCGATATGCCGAATGGGCACCGTGTTCCACGAGAGAAAGCGGTTGCCCCAGTCGTCCTGCGCGATTCCAAACTGGCTCAATCCCGCGATCGGCTCGATTGCACTGCCGTCGGGTTTGAAGCGCAAATCGTGGTGTCGCATCGGGACCGCGGTTTCCGGCGCGGCGTCCGGCGTACGGATCGCGCC
This sequence comes from uncultured bacterium, assembly GCA_937928585.1. Lineage (GTDB taxonomy): Bacteria > Hydrogenedentota > Hydrogenedentia > Hydrogenedentales > SLHB01 > JABWCD01. The sequence goes on from CALEZK010000638.1 coordinate 2,273, forward strand.
ATCGCTTCTGCCGTTTGCGGCGTAGATCCAGTTGTCCAGTCCCCATAGCAGGCTGTTCACGCGCAATTGCGGGTTTCCCTCGCCGAAGCCGGTCAACACGACGCGCCGTTCGTCGGCGACGCCATCGCCGTTGGTATCTTTGAGAAACCAAATGTCCGGCGCGGCTGTAACGAGCAAGCCTCCGTCGTAAGCAAGCGCGGAATTCGGAAAGGAAAGGCCATCGGCGAAGATCGTCGCTGTCTCGTAAACGCCATCGCCATCGCTATCGATCAGGCGACGAACCGTTCCGCCCGCTGGGCCAGTCGGATAGTCGCGCATCTCCACGACGTACATCGCGCCGTCTTCGTCCCACGTCACCGCAACAGGATCGATCACGTTGGGTTCACTCGCGACGCATTCGACCACAAGCGACTCATCGGCAAGTCGCAGCGCGGCGCGAACATGTTCCACGGAATGATTTTCAGGAGAATCTTGCGCTACCGCGCAAACAGTGAATCCAAGAATCAGCACAGCGAGAATAATTCGAGTCGTCATGTCTTCAATTAGCCTTACTTCGGTATTCGGTTACTGCTTACCCGGCGGCAAGCTCGTTCAACATCTTCACAACTTCGTCAACGATTGCTTCGCCGGTTCCAATTTCGCAAAAGCTGTGGTGACCCATCCAGGTCTGATAGCCGCCACGCTCATAGCCCTTTCGGTCGCCGATGTATCCGACCCAGTCATTCGAGAGCTCGGTCACTACGGTATGTGCGAAGGGCGACCGGCGCTTGATCTCGATACCAAGCACCGTGAAGTACTCCGCGGGCACCGCCACGATCGCAACGTCGCCAATGCGCATGACCTGAAGATAGGTCTCGCGCGTCTCTCCAATGTGCGGGCGAAGCTCTTCGCGCATTTTGCGGAATACGTCAATGGTGTAATCCGCGCCGGCCGGCGCGCGCTTGCGACAGTATGAGGAAACCTTCTCGTCCTCGATTTGTTCGTCGAAATTTCGAACCTTGATCGGGTATGTCCGTCGAATCGCGGCGAGCTTGGTGATGCGCTGCGGCGTTGCCGCGTCCAGCGTCGTGCGCACCGCCGTTTTCATGCGGTCAATCATCACCGGCGCCGTCAGGTATAAGTTGTGGGTGGAACCGGAAGCCCCTTCCAGAAAACAGACGGTCGCGCCGGTTTCCGATTCCAGTTGTTGCGCGGCGAGCCCGTAGAACGACGGAGATCGCACCATCCCCGCAACCGTGCCAATCGTGTGCGTCGAATGATTGTAGATAACGGATCGCAATTTCTTGTCGGCAGAATAAAAACCGAAAACCGGCAATTCCGGATCGAATGGATCGGTTGGCCGCACCCGGTCGTCGTGTGGGCCGGTCCAGAAAATGGTGTTGTCCGCCAAGAGCAGTCGGCTGTTTTCGCCGACGCTGTACTCGGCGCCAAGCGCGTACTCAAAGGTACAGTTCTCTTCGAGGTCCGCGTGGGCTTTGGTTACGGCCTCAACGATCGCGCGCTTCAGTTCGTCGCGAAACTTTTGCACGGGCCCATAACCATGTACCCGCGTGATGCTCGGCGCGCTGTGCGTATGTGACGCGTTAACAAGTACATGTT
>CALEZK010000639.1 GCA_937928585.1 uncultured bacterium
TTTCCAAGCGATGTACCCGTGTTCGCGCGCCACGACGCCGAGGGCATGCTTGAGCTGCACCTCTTCGCGCGAATGCAGCACTTCTTCGGTCGTTTGCTCCTTAAACGGCGGGATCCGGCGGAACCGATCGGCCGCGCGCGCGGCTACGTCGGCATCGGCGGCATGGAGATCTTTGAGCAACAAGTCTGCGTCACGCTTGCAGTTTTCAAAGGAAGGAACAGGGCGTGGCATAAGGGTAGTCCTTTGCGTTGGTTTGGGCGTTTCCGCGATTGCCCTCAAAGGATTACTGTCTAGAAACCAGTCTGCTTGGGAGTGATACCATCTTTTCGCGGATTCGGCGCCTCCCGGAGCCACACAGATCCTACCGAGTATGCGCACTCGAATCAAAACCGCAATCCGGATGTGCTATGCTCGGCGCGCAATACGCGTTTCAGCGACGATGGAGGTCAAATCTCAATGCGTAAGCAGTCCCTCGATTTCTTGAAGAAACTACTTTCCACGCCCAGCCCGTCCGGATTCGAAGAGCGTATCCAGGCCGTGTGCAAGGCGTATGCGAAGCCGTACGTGGACAAAATCTACAAAGACGTGCACGGAAACCAATACCACGTGAAGAACCCGAACGCGAAGCTTCGCGTGATGCTTGCCGGGCACGTAGACGAAATTGCGTTGATGGTGCACCATATCGATGACAAGGGATTCCTAGGCTTCCAGGCGATTGGTGGCGTGGACCCATCGGTCCTGGATGGACAGCGCGTACACGTGCACACGGAACACGGCACGCTGTCTGGTGTCATTGGCCGCCGCGCAATTCATCTCACGGATGCGGAAGACCGCGGCAAGCCCATGAAATTCCAGGATCTATGGATCGACATCGGCGCAAAGGACAAAAAGGAAGCGCAGAAACATGTGGACATCGGCGATCCCGCGACGATCGATGCCGGCTTCATCGAGTTGCTGAATGGACGCGCCGTGGCGCGCGCGATGGACGACCGTATCGGCGCGTTTATCTGCATCGAGGCGATGCGTCTGCTTCAGGGGCGCAAGATTCAATGCGCCGTGTACTGCGTGACGACGGTTCAGGAGGAAATTGGCCTGCGCGGCGCCACAACAAGCGCATACGGCTGCGATCCGCATGTTGGCATTGCCGTGGACGTAGGCCATGCAACCGACCACCCGAACTGCGACAACAAACGATTCGGGTCGTTCAAACTCGACGAGGGCCCAATCATTACGCGCGGCCCGAACATCAATCCGATAGTGTGGCGCGGCCTGATGGACGTTGCGAAAAAGAAGAAGATTCCCTATCAGGTGGAAGGAGCGCCTCGCGGCACCGGCACGGACGCAAACGCCATGCAGCTCAGCCGCGGCGGTGTCGCCACCGGCCTCATCCACGTGCCGAACCGCTACATGCACTCGCCGGTAGAGATGGTGTCGCTAAAAGACGCGGAACACTGCGCGCAACTGCTGGCCGAGTGGATCTGCACGCTCACGCCGAACAAGAGCTTTATTCCATAGCCTACTGCTACCAATGAAAAGGGCCGAAGCGGCGCGACGCGCCGCTTCGGCTCCATTCATATCTAATTCCAATTTCCCTACTCGACGCCCGAACGAATGCGATCCAGAGATGCCTTGAATGGCGCGCGGCATAGCGACAGTAGAATGATCGCGCCGATGCAGGTCGCCACAGTTACGGTCATCAGCGATTTACCTACCGCCGTCGGATCGTTTGCGCCGTCAAACACAAAGTCGTTGAGTGCGCCCACGGTAGTCGCCGCGAAGCCAATCGAAATGATATTGATTACCAGCAGGTAGAACGCGCCAGCCTGGCCGCGCATACTCGACGGCACAATCTCCTGCACAGCCGCCGGCGCGGCGCCAAAAGGCATCGCCTGCACGAATGCAAGCGGACAAACCAGGATCATCGCCAGCGTGCCGGTAGGCATTAGCGGCATTGCGATGCCGAGCGGTAGCGACAATACGGCCGAAATAATCCCGCACAATATTTTCCCATCTCGATACCCCTTGCGAGATAACCAATCGGACAAAATGCCGCCATACGTAATGCCGGAAGCGCCGAAGATCATGATTGCAAGACCGTACCACTGCGCAATATCTGCCGGCCCCCAGCCATGCACGCGACCGAAGAATGCTGCGATCCAGCCGATGGTCGCGTAGCCCATGAATGCCAGAAGCGCGAACCCAAAGTGATGATAAAGGATGGCCCCGCGATTCGCGCCGACATACTGCATGAATTCAACGAAGGAGACTTGCTTTGCCCCCGGTTTCCCGAGTAACCCGCGCCGAATCGGTTCGCGAATCGTGTAAACCAACGCCGCAATAAGGAGTCCCGGCGCACCCACCACAAAGAAAACCATTTGCCAAGGCCGCACATCTCCAATCAAAGGTAGCGCGAGTTCACCGGTCGTGGTCGCGGCGAATTGAATTGCCTTTCCGCCAAGAAGAAAGGCCATGCCAGACCCGATGTAGATTCCCATTCCGTACACACTCAACGCCGTACCCAGGCGATTGCGCGGGAAATAATCGGTAATCAGGGAGTATGCCGCGGGAGACAACGCGGCCTCGCCAATGCCAACGCCAACCCGCAGCAAGAATAAATGCCAATACTCGCGGGCAGCGACGCATAACGCGGTAGTCGCGCTCCAAAAGGCCACGCCAATTGCAATGATCGAGCGCCGGCTTTTCCGATCCGACAACCAGCCAAATGGAATTCCAAGCACGGAGTAAAACATGGCGAACGAAAAACCCATGAGCAAACCCATGGCCGTATCGCCTACGTTTAAGTCCTTTTTTACAGGGTCGACGATCAAGGAGAGAATCTGACGATCGATGAAACTCAACACATAAACGATCATCAGCACACCTACGACGTACCATGCGTATCCCGGGGATGGATACGGCGGCTCGGCGTTGGTTTCCGATTGGACAGGGCGTGGCTCTGCTTCGTTGTTCACGGGTGACTCCTTCCGCGCAAGATGGGCGTCAGAGTGGACTGATGCGGGGTCAAAAATCAAGGGTTAGTTTGAACTGGCAAGGCCCACCACACCACAATACCCCCTTCCCGGCAGATACTCGACGCGCACCGTCGTGCTGGCCGGGCTGGGGTCTACGTTCAAGGAACATACAATCATGGCGACTCGTTCGGACAAGAAAGTGTATTTGATTTCCAATGGCGACGCGCGCGATTCCGCGGGAGTCGTGTGTTGGCCGATGCAGGATGACACGCTGAAAGCGGTAAGCGCGGCCTTCGGCAAGTTGGGAGTAAAGACGGAAATCCTCCCGAAGTACGACGCAAAGAAGAAGCACGGCTTCATCAACAAACAGGCGATGGGCACGGACATCTTTTCCAAGATCGACCCCAATGCCCCGGTTGTTATCACGCTGAGTTGCTGGGCGTATTCGCATCACGTCTCTGGCGCTTTACAGACGCATCGCGGGCCGATCCTGTTGCTGGCGAATTTTGACGGCACCTGGCCGGGTCTCGTGGCCCTGCTCAATCACGCGGGCACGCTGGCGCGTCTCGGCGTGAAGCATTCGCGCTTGTGGAGCGACAGCTTCTCGAAAGACAAGTACTTCATGAAGAAGCTGGCGGAATGGGTAAAGACCGGCGAATGCACGCATGACATGTCGCACGTTGCCGACGCCGCATCGTTGAAGCTGTCCGCTTCCGCGAAGTCTTTTGGCAAGAAGCTCGCTGATGATATTCGCAAGCATCGTCGCATCATGGGCCAACTCGATCCCGGGTGCATGGGTATGTTGAATGCCGTGCTGGAC
>CALEZK010000640.1 GCA_937928585.1 uncultured bacterium
GATGTAGGGGCCCGTAACCATTTCCTTGTCCCCCATGCCGGGGCCGACCATGGGATACACGTGTGCATCCTGATCGATCATGACTTCCAGGAACGCGGGGCCTTTGAACTTCACGAAGCGTTCGAGGGTTTCGCGCACCTTGTCTTTTTCGCTCAGGCGCTCGGCGAACTCGAAACCGTCGGACTGCGCGCACTTCACGAAATCTTTCCGATGGAGCGACTTGTCGCTACCCGACAGACGGTTCTCGTAGTACGTTTTCTGCCACTGACGGACCATGCCATCGCCGAGATTGTTCAGGAGCAGGATTTTGACCGGGCAATCATAGGTAGTCGCCGTTTCCAGCTCGCCGAGGTTCATGCGGAGGCTGCCATCGCCATCGACGTCAATGACGATTACATCCGGGCGGGCGAACTGCGCGCCAATGGCCGCCGGAAGGCCGAAGCCCATGGTGCCCATGCTGCCCGAGGTAAGCCAGTAGCGCGGCTCCTGGAAGTCGAAGAACTGGGCGGCCCACATCTGGTGTTGGCCAACGCCGGTCGCGACGATTGCCGCGCCTTTGGTGATCGAGTTCAGCACTTCGATGACGTATTGCGGCTGAATCAGATCGGTGTCTTTGTTATAGCTCATCGCATGATCTTTGCGGAGCTTCGAGACGTGGTCGAGCCACGGCTTGTAGTCCTTGCGGAACTTCAGTTTCTTTCCTGCTTCGCAGAGATCTTTCAGCGTCTGGCCGGCATCGCCCGCGTGCGACCAGGTGAAGGCCTTCACTTTTCCGAGCTCCGCGGCATCGATATCGATATGCGTGATGTAGCGGGCCTTTGGGGCGAATTCCTTCACCTTGCCCGCGACACGATCGTCGAATCGCGACCCAACGGCGATGAGCATGTCGCAATCTTCGACGGCATAGTTTGCGTATGCAGCGCCGTGCATGCCGAGCATGTGCAACGAGAGCTCGTTGGTCGTGTCAATGCCACCGATGCCCATGAGCGTGGTGACAACGGGAATCTGGAAAGTGCTGGCGAATTCGCGGAGCTCGTTCGCCGCATTGCCGTTGATAACACCGCCGCCGGCATAGATTAAGGGGCGATCGGAATTCGACAACTGTTTGAAGAACGAAGTGGCCTGATCCGCGTTGATTCGGGATGCAGTCGATTTGGCGAGGCGCTTCTCGAACCCACGGAACTTCAAGAGGCCTTCGCCTTTGAATTCGCCCTGGTGCAACTGAACGTCTTTCGGCAGATCGATAACGACAGGGCCGGGCCTGCCCGTTCGCGCGATTTGGAACGCGGTGCGAATCGTTTCTTCGATTTCGTTTTCATTCTTCAGGAGAAACACATGCTTCGCGCATGCGCTCATGATGTTGAATACGGGCGCTTCCTGAAACGCATCCGAGCCGATGGCTGCGCGCGGAACCTGGCCGCAAATCAACACGACGGGGATCGAGTCGGCCATGCAATCGCGAATCGGCGTGACGCAATTCGTCGCGCCGGGGCCGGAGGTGACGACGAACACGCCGACCTTACCGCTGGCGCGCGCGTAGCCTGCGGCCATGAAGCCCGCGCCCTGCTCGTTCGCGGGAACAATAAGGCGGATGTGCTCGTTCTTCGCGCGGTTCTCGTTGTATTTGAAGATGGCGTCATACGTGGGGAGGATCGCTCCGCCACTGTAACCGAACACGGTGTCCACGCCCTCGTCCGCAAGCACCTGTACGACCATTTCCGCGCCTGACATGGTAACGCCGGCCTTGGGGTGCTTATTGGGCGATTTCACAGTAGCCATGATTTCCTTCTCCTTGGTGACGCGGATTCGTTAACGCTCCCACGTCTATGCGTATTGTACCGAGGTTTGGATAGGCGCCGGGAGAAAACTTCGGCCCGGGGAACCCCTCCAAAATCACTTAAACAAAAAAACGGAGCGCATCGGGTTTGCCGAGCGCTCCGTTGTCGTACGATCTCGTTTGCTCGACTACGACTGTTCCGGCTCGCTCGGCGCTACTTGTACGTTTTCCAACGCCGCGCCTACTACGTCACCGAAACTTACGTTTTCCTTCGAGCCGCTGGAGGCGTAGCCCGCCGTTACGGCATCTTCCTGGTCCTTCTGGTACTCGCGAAGGCTCAGACCGATCTTCCGCTCGTTGGAATCCACGCTGATCACTTTCGCCCAGACCTTGTCGCCAACGGACAAGACTTCTTCGGGTTTCTGGACGCGCTCTTTCGACAATTCGCTGACGTGGATTAGGCCTTCGATGCCGTTCTCCAGGCGGGCGAATGCGCCGAAGCTGACGAGTTTGGCGATTTCGGCCTGCAAGTGCGAGCCAATTGGATGGGCATCAATGACTTCCTGCCACGGATCCTTTTCAAGCTGCTTGAGGCCGACGCTGATCTTCTCGTTCTGCGGATCGATGCTGAGGACTTTGACGTCCAACACCTGATCTTTTGTAAGCGCTTCGTTCGGATGCGAGACTTTCTTCGTCCACGAAATATCGCTGACGTGAAGGAGCGCATCGATACCTTCTTCGATCTCGACGAACGCGCCGTAATCGGTGAGGTTGCGGACAGTGCCCTTGACGACCGAGCCGATTGGGTAGCGGCCTTCGATTTCGCGCCACGGGTTCGGGCGCGTCTGCTTGAGGCCGAGGGCGATTTTCTCCGCCTGCGGATCCACGCTGAGCACCATGACATCGACTTGTTCGTCGAGCTGCAATACTTCGTTGGGATGACGCACGCGGCGCGTCCAGCTCATTTCGCTGACGTGCACCATGCCTTCGATGCCGTCTTCAAGCTGCACGAACGCGCCGTAGTCGGTCATGCTGACAACCTTGCCGCGGATGACGCCACCAACGATATAGCGGGAGGACGCCGTTTTCCACGGGTTGTCGCTCTTCTGTTTGAGACCGAGGCTGATGCGCTCGGATTGCGGGTCGAAACTGAGCACCATGACTTCGATGCGCTGACCCACGGAAACCACCTGCGACGGGTGCTTCACGCGGCCCCAGGACATGTCGGTGACGTGCAAGAGGCCATCGATACCGCCGACGTCTACGAACGCACCGAAATCGGTGATGTTCTTGACTTCGCCGGGAATGACCTTGCCGATTTCGATGGTCGAGAGCAGTTTGCTCTTTTCACCTGCGCGCTGCTCTTCGAGGAGCTTGCGGCGGCTGACCACCACGTTGCGGCGGCGCTTCGTGAGCTTGATGATTTTGAGTTCCATCGTCTGGCCGAGGTAACGGTCCAGATCGCTGGTCGGGCGCCAGGTAAGCTGGCTTGCCGGCATGAACGCGTCAATGCCGATATCCACCTTCAGGCCACCCTTGACGCGACGCACGATACGGCCTTCGATGACGCCGTCGTCTTCGTAGATCTTCTGGATGTGCGTCCAGTTCTTAATCTTGTCAGCCTTGATCTTCGACAACACGGGCATGCCGTCGTCGTCTTCAGGCTCCTCAATAAAGATATCGAATTCGGAGCCAATCTCTATCGCTGAGCGATCGGGGAATTCGTCGATGGGAATCGACCCCTCGCTCTTGTAGCCGATGTCGACAAGCACGAAATCGTCGGTCAGACCGACGATGCGACCACGCACCACTTCGCCTTCTTTGAAGTTTTGCATGGTTTGGTCATACAGCGCCTCCATCTCTTCCATCGAGAATTCGACGTCTGTCCCGTCAATGACGGATGTGTTTTTGGTTGCCTCAGACATAGTTCTTCTTAAGAACCTCCTTCATGGGAAATCTCTGCCTGTTTCCAGACAGACAGGATACCTTAGCATTAATTTGACATGACAGTCAAATAAGAATTCCGCGACATCGCGCTGGGCGACGTCGCGGAATTGGCTGGGTCTTGATGGAAAAATGGTCGTTAACGCTACTTTTTCTTCTCGTCGAGGTTGGCCTTCATTTCCTCGTCTGTCGGAGTCTTGGTGGTGACGCCTTCTGCTGGGACTTCGACTTTTGCGCACCAAGCAATAGCGTTCAGCATGATTTTACGGAAGTTGTCATCTTTCCAGTTGCGGTGAAAGTGGCCGCCGGTGAATCCGAAGCCGCGCCCGCCGTCGGGACGTTCGATGGCCCAGGCGACGTGTTGGGGCTCGCCCTTTGCGATGGCTTCGCGCACATGCGGGTTGCCGCTGTGGGGGCCGTCGGGCCGGGTGAGGGTGTCCGGGCCGGGCATGGCGGTCAGGATGGGGGTGACGTTCTTCATGCCCTCCGGGAAGCGCATGTGATAATACCATTCGTCGTTAATTGTAAACGGTGTAACCCCTTGAGTAATAGGGTGTTTCGGCAATTTATCGAAGGTTGCGTCCCAATGCGGGTTGACGGACCAATTCTTTTCGAAATAGCCACCGATCCATTGTAGGAACTTCTGCCGACTGGCGTCTGACTCAACTTCCACGCCGTAGTGGACGCAGACCAAGCCAACCCCTTTATCCATAAGGCTTTGGGTGAAATCAAGGTGTTGGTTGACGTAGTGACCCGCGCCCCCGTCGCAGTACATGACGACTGCGGAGACGCCGTCGAAAAGCTTTTCGTCCTTGGGCCATCCGTAGTAGGTGACTTCGGCATCCACCTGGGGCAGGCCTTCCTCGAGTTTGTTGGCAAGCAGCATGCAGCCGGCGCGGTGTTCGTGGTCACCGGGGGCGTGGCTGGGCGAACCTGCGATGAACAGGACCTTGGTCTTGCCTTCGGCTGCGAAGGCCGGTGTGGCCGCAGCGGCGGCGCATACGATGGCAGCGGTCAGTGCGCGAAATGTCATGATCGGTTACCTTTGGTTGTTTTTCGCTGGGAAGTGCTCATTCTAGGGCGGCGCGGGTTTCCTGTCAACGCGGGCCTCTCAGGATATGTAGTAGGTGCCGGTGGCCTTTGCGATGATCCGGGTGCCATCGGTTATTTCAGATTCGAGAAAGATGATGCGCTTTCCGCGCTGAGAGATGACGGTGGTGCAGAAGACGTCCCCCGCGGAGACCGGCTTGAAATATGAAATCTTGATCTCAAGCGTCGAAAAGCGTTGTCCTTCTTCCAAGAGTGGAAGCAGGGCTATCGCCATACCGGTGTCTGCGAGGGTGAAGGGTACTGAACCGTGGAGGATACCGCCGGGGTTGTGCATTTTGGGTGATACGGTGACTTTGCAAACTGACCGGCCGGGGGCGACCTCCGTGAAGGTGAGCCCGATTAGTCCAGGGAAGTGGGTTTCCATTAGCACATTGGCGCTTTCGAGCGTTACGTCCATGCTGCCTCCTTTGGCGCTTCGGCCGGTGCATCATACGCAAATTCGAGCCGGGAACACCTGCAGGCGCGCCAGCAGTGAAGATGTTTTTTGCACTGTGCCTTTGCCGTGGGGCATGTGCTATTCTGCGGAGATTCACTGGGTGTGCGATTCCAATAGTCAGTTTTTCAACTGGGAAATACGCAGGAGGGTTCTATGAGTCAGGGTATCGGGATGACGCGACGGGATTTCGCGAAGATGTCTGCGGCGCTGGGCATGGCGGCGTTTTTGGCGGATCCCGCCGAAGCGGCGAAGGCGAAGCCATTGAAGATTGGATTGCTGGGATGCGGCGGTCGCGGCACTGGCGCGGCTACCCAATGTTTGATGGGCAACGAGAACGTCAAGCTGGTGGCGATGGCGGACGTGTTTGAAGATCGCTTGAACGGCGCGTTGAACAAGATCAAGGGCAACGATGCAGTCGCGAAAAAGGTCGATGTAAGCAAGAAGAACATCTTTGTGGGTCTCGACGCCTACAAGGGGATTCTCGAAACGGACATCGACATTCTGATCGAAGGCACGCTGCCATATTCGCGGCCGAAGCATGTGGAAGCGGCAGTGAACGCCGGCAAGCATATTTTTACGGAGAAGCCCGCCGCGGTCGATCCCGTGGGTATTCGCCAGTTCATCGCGGCATCAGAAAAGGCGAAAGAAAAAGGCCTGACGCTTGTCGCGGGGACGCAACGCCGTCATAGCGCTGATTACATCAACGCGATCAAGGCGATTCACGATGGCTCGATTGGCGACGTCGTTTCGATGCGGGTGTACTGGTGCGGCGAGCTTCCGTTCTGCCACCCGCGCAAACCGGAGTGGAGCGATCTCGAAAACTGCATTCGCAATTGGTACGCGTACAACTGGGTTTGCGGCGAAAACATAGTAGAGAAGCACGTGCACAATCTTGATGTTGCGCATTGGGTGTTGAAATCGAATCCTGTTTCCGTGCTTGCGTCTGGCGGGCGCGCGTGGAAGACGAACGATCCGAAGTACGGCGATCTTTGGGACAACTTCTCCTGCGATTACGAGTACGCGAACGGCGCGTTTGTATCGAGCTACTCGCGGCACTGGGGCGGCGCTGACGGCGGTGTACACGAAATCGCGTACGGCACGAAGGGCAAAGTCGATTTCCGCGAGATGAAACGCCCGGATGGCATGGTCGATCCGTATGTTCAGGAGCATATCAACTGCGTGAACAGCGTGCGCGGCGTCATTCCGTACATCAACGAGGGCGTGCAGGTTGCCGAGAGCACGATGATGGCAATCATGGGCCGCATGTCGGCGTATACGGGCAAGAAGATCACGTGGGACGATGCGATGAAATCTGATTTGAGCATTGTGCCGGCAGATTTGGATTTTACGAAGTCGTATCCGAACGGACCAGTTCCGATTCCCGGAACGAAGCCGGCGTAGCGGCTATCGAGTTGTGTTT
>CALEZK010000641.1 GCA_937928585.1 uncultured bacterium
GAATAGCCCGGATAGTTCACGCGTGCACGCGATGTATCCCATAACGAAAGGGAAAATCGGTTTATCGGGTCTCCGAAAGCACAATTAGATTACATGGTGTGCGCGTGAAAAATCTTCAGCAAGAATTTCGGGCTTGCTCTTCAGCATTCCTCACCGCTTGATGCTCTTCAAATGGAAACATGAATCTTGATCGGAGAGAAACGCAGGGTAGGGTCACTCGGATACGGCGATTTCCGTGTCTTTGGGATTATTTCGCTGGGCTGCCCGGATGACGAAGCCCATCCCCGCCAGTAGCGCAATAGCGCCAAGCCATTGCGTTTGGTTAATACTTTCTCCCGGCAAAAGCACCAATGAGAACAGAAACGTAAAGAGTGGATTAATCAAATTGACGGAAGTACAGAAAGCAGAACCCAGCTCCCGTTGTGCATACTGAAAAGCCGGATGGGCCAAACCAATCGATATAAAGCCTGAGACCACGGCTATTCCCCAAATTTGCGGACTGATTGATGCCGTTTTCGCGAAATCGCCGAAAAACAAGGCGAGCGCTCCCAGTCCGATGGCAGTCTGTATGCTTAAAACGCCAAACATCGGCACGGGGTGCATTTTCCATGCGAGATGTTTTCCCCAGACGACATACGCGGCCCAGCAAACCGACATAATCAACAGCAGGATGGACGACGAGTCCAATACGGGAACAATGGACGCTTCGTCTTTCATCAGAACAAGTACAAGTCCAACGAGACTGATCGTTGTGCCCGCGAGAAAGCGGGGATTGCGAATTACGGCGCGCTCTTCGCGAAACAAAACGTACGCAAAGAGAATCACAAACACAATGTTCAGCTTGATAATCAATTGCGCCTCGGTGGCGGTGGTGCCGTAGCAACCAACAGTCCAGATGCATTGCATGGCGATATTCAGCGCGGAGATACCGGCGAGCCGCCAGGGCTGAAGCAGCAGCAAAATGAACTCCGAGCGCCAACGAATCAGGCATATGCCAGCGAGCAAGGCGCTGCCACTGCAATACCTGGTGAATGTTTGCATGATGGGGTCGAATTCATTTGCGCAAAGCCTGATGAAGATGGGCGCTGTCGCCCATCCTAACGTGGTGATGAAGAGCGCGAAAGTTGCGCGCGCTGGCCAGGCTTCGGCGCGGTTCACGGGGTCGGCGTTTCGATTGCGCCGATTAATGGCTCGAACTGTACTTGTGTTCCGGCCGCAAGCGTTCCAATTCCCGGCTCGAAGCGAAGCAAGGCGTTTGCCCGAGCCCCGACGTACATATCTGCGCTGCCTTTACCCAAGAGCGGTGAAACTTGCCAACACGTCCCGTCATGTTCCGCACGCGCGAGCTGAAACACGGTGCGCGGACCTTTCATTGCGTACGGTGCGGCGAGTGCGCCGTTGAGTGGCGTTACGATGTGGTTCATACCCATCTGGCGCCGGAGCGCGGCGACGATATACCGGTGGAATCCAATATGGCACGATAGCGGATTGCCGGGAAGTCCGAATATCAGTTGTCTACCCCGGATAGCGAAGAACAGAGGTTTTCCCGGACGCTGTGTAACTTTATGAAATACCGGTGTTGCGCCGAACTCCTTCAAAGCATCCGGCACAAGATCGTATTTTCCCGCGGACACCGCACCGGTCAAGATAATTACGTCGCATTCGCGTGTCATTTCCAGCGCGGATGCAAGTGCCCGTGGAGTGTCTTTGGCGTGCGTGGAGACAGAAGGTCGAATACCCAGGAATCCGGTCAGCGCAGCGAGCATCGGCGCATTTGAGTTCCTGATTTGCGCGGGACCCGGCACCTCGCTTACCGGGACCAATTCGTCACCGGTTAATATCAACCCAATGCTTGGGCGCGGATACACCCGCACTGTTTCATGACCAAAAGTTGCCAGGCACGCGATGGCCAACGGCGTTAGCTTGTCACCTGGCTTCAACACGCCAACGCCGGCAGCACACTCGCTTCCACGGGGGGTGATGTTTTGTCCACGCTTAATCTCGACGGGGAGTGTTACGATGCCATGCGCACTTACAACATCTTCTTTGGGCACGACTAGCTCCGTACCATCTGGACACGGCGCCCCCGTCATGATTTCAATGGCGGTGCCTTGCTGAAGGGTCGAGGTGGAGACTGATCCGGCTGCAAGCTCTCCCGCGATGGGTATTGTTTTTCCGGCGGATGCGACGTGAACGGCATATCCGTCCATCATGGCGCGATCAAATGGGGGGTAGTCCGCATCAGACGTAACAGACTGTGCGAGTATGAGCCCGGC